>JBAUGL010000054.1:0-30681 GCA_049679665.1 Pyrinomonadaceae bacterium
TTGTTTTGGTTGGAAATGTATTGTACAAAAGTATGAGTGTATGGCTTTGGACAAGATCGAGATCTCAGAGGCGGGGGACACTAGCACCACCGTGTCTGAAAAGGATCTTACCGATCACTCTCTCATCGATGCGACCCGCGATGGCAATGAAGATGCCTTCGCGGAGATCATGCGGCGTTACAAGAACCCGATAACCAATTATCTTTACCGCTTTTTGAACGACTATGAGGAGGCGATCGACCTCGCGCAGGAAACGTTCGTTCGAGTATATTTTTCGATCGACCGGTATCATACGGGTTTTGCCTTTTCGACGTATATTTACCGGATCGCAACAAATCTTGCAATTAGCGAGATTCGTAAGCGAAAGCGACGGAAACTGCTGTCGTTGACGGGACTGTTTCAAGGAGATTCGTTTGAGGACGTTGAGTTTCAACCTACAGACGGGCGCGCGCTGCCGGATGAGAACTTGATCGATGATGAGCAGAGCGGGATGATCGCTAAAGCGATCGCGGCATTGCCCGAAAAATACAGGGTGCCGATCGTCCTGAGGGATATTGAAGACAGGACTTATGACGAGATAGCCGCGATCATGGGGCTCGGGTTAGGAACGACCAAATCTCGAATCAGTCGAGCGCGTGCTTTGCTTAAAGTAAAGCTTAAGGGTCAATTGTAGGTACTGATGAACACGAAGGATATCAACAGAAATTTACTCGATGACGAGTACCTGGACAAAGACGAAGCAAGGGTCCGCGAATTGTTGGGCGGATTGCAGCGTGTAGGTGCTCCGTCAGGATTTGATTTCGGAGTTAAGGCAAAGATAGCCAGCGTAGGCCGTACTGCTGAAAAAACAAGATGGCGGCCTGCGTCCGCCGTTTTAGCGTCCCTAGCCTCGTTCGGGTTGATCATGGCTGCCGCTGGAACATTCTTTTGGTGGGGAGGATGGGATCAGGATAACCAGATGGAGTTTGCCATGGACACGTCCGAAACTACGGGGCGTGTAATTGTGCCGAATGAGACTCCCGCAAGTGTTGCGCCCACCATTCCAAATGACGCTGCCGCCCGAAACTTACCGGTAGAGGCCGTACCCCAAGAAAACGATCTTGGTCCGGCAAAGTCGGTCACAGTATCGAATCGCAACTCCCGACCCGCATCTGTACCGCGACGCACGGTTCGTGAGAAATCCGGGGGATCATTCGATACCGCGATCGAAGATATTGCTCCGATACTTCCACGCGGAATTCAAACGGAAGGTGGCCGGGTTGTCGACACAGCGCCTTCGGCGCCTCCACAATCGCACCCGGTGGGGCGGATACTATCTCAAATAGGAATTGACGCCGAGCAGACGGAAACAGGTTGGAAGGTTCGCAGCATTGCCGCGAAGAGTTTGGCGGCTCGCGCCGGAGTGGCCGCGGGCGATGTGATAGAGGCGATCGGCGACAACTCCGTCGCCGGAAATTCCGCGCTAACTGGTACGGTCAAGGCCGACAAGATTACGCTCCGACGGAACGGTACTGTTGTTCAAGTCGACCTTCGTCAATAATGCGCGATGGCCTGTTGATCGCGTCATCATATACAGTCCAAGAAGGCAAAGTAGAAGTGAGAGGAATTGGATATAGCCTGTTCCTTCTGAATACCGAGGCAACTCGAAGAGCCAAGTAAACGCTTCTTTTGTCGGATGTTCGATGATCCCACTGAGCCATCCCTCGCTTGCGGGTGCCGTAAGTTTCGCTAACAGCAAATATTTTGCGGCGAAAGCAAATCCAAACATTCCCGCAATGCTCCCCAGCAAACCAGAGCTATTCGGGCCCGTGAACAATTGGTTCCAAAGGGCCCAGACGAAGCAAAACGCCATCACCCAAAACGGAAGTCCATTTTCAGGAAGCAGGGAATTAAAGGTCTGAACCGTGGCCGTGAAAATCGCAAACAGTAGGGAGAGGTTAGCGATGTTCTTTGCCGTCTTATCGTCCGAAAACCACCCAGAGGAATCGATCAGACCGCCGCGAAAAAAGAGGATGAAACATATTGTACCCAACATCAGGGAAAATAGAGACGGCTTAAGGAAAATGAGCGAATTATCAGTCCCGCTTAACCGAATGCCGCCGAGCAGGGTTACGGTCAAGAAAAGGAAGGGCAGTAAGAGATACGCAATAAACACCCTCTGCGGGGTTCGAGCCGCGCGACCGGGTTCAACTGACCCCGCCGCCAATGCATTCTCCTTGACCCGCTCTTTTTTCACAATTATTTCCTTTTTCGTATGATCCGCAGAGGGTTGAAATCGCCGGCTGTGATCTTCAATCCGTCGTCGAGTTCGCGCCTAAGATCGCCCGGTGTCTGGATAGAAAGAGTTTCATCGGCGGCGTTAAAATTCGGATCAAGCGATACTATACGATCGACGGTCTCAAGCCCTTTCCGAAAAAGCTCATCATTGTTCGAAATGCGTCCCCAGCCCTGCCGGTAATAGCTGTAGGCAATATAAAATTGTGTTCCTGGATCACGGTTTTGCGGGTCGGCCTTTGCGAACAGGTCACGGGCGAGCACAAAATTATCCTGTTGAAAAGCGTTTACACCTTCGTTGAAAATTCGCTGGTCCGCTTCATAGGTGCCGATCAGTACGGATCCTTTGGACGCTGCATCTTGAATAGTATTTACCGCTTTTGACGGTATCTCCGCTAAGGCCGACGGCTCAGACCAGTATAAAAAAGCGATGAAAATGAAGTAGGTCAAGGTAAATAGGGCACTTAATACATGAATTTGCGACTCTTTCATTGTCATAATTGCCTATGCGCTTCAATCGGATATTTATCATTATAAAGCATAAAAATATCGGTTGGCGATGATTGGTGACTTTATTGAATGTGTAACGGGCACACTGGTATAATCGCTCTACCCTTTCCGGAATTGTTTTGTAATTAAAATTGCGATGAATATAACTATAAGATTTCTGATCTGCCTGCTCTTGATAAATGTTGGAGTCTTTGCACAGGACGACCCTAAATGGACTCGGATCGAAAGTGCGAACAAGGAGTTCTCTTTTGCGGTGCCATCTAACTTTTCGTACATCTTCGATAAGAAAGGTATTACGATCGGGGACGGGCGAAAATGGGCGGAACTTAGTAATCTGCGCTCGATCGGAGCATACGTCCGTGGAACTACGATGTTTGTAGAATCGTATGATGTTTCGAATGCAAAGTCAGCCGTTTCTTATTTCGCGAGGAGTATGTCCGGAAGCGAGGTGGGCAAAATATCGTTTGAAAATTTCGTTGGCGTTCAAATAATCTCCAAGAAGGACTATTATCGTGCTTTTTACTATTTTGCTTCGAAAAAGAACATTTATCTCATCGCCGTAACTGCCAGGGAAGAAGCCAACGACTCGATCGCCAGATTTCTCGATTCAGTAAGACTCAACGGGAAGGTGATATTCACATCCGCGACGGAAAAGGTAACCGAAACGGCACAGACCCGTTCGATGCTGAATCTTGACGAAACCGAGATAAGAGTTATTCCCGAATCCGAGGAAATCGAGAAATCGCCGATATCCAAAACAGAAACAACAAAGTCCGGATCCGCTAAGGCAATCGTAGTGTTCAAGCCGTATGCATCGTACACCGAACGAGCGCGCGAGGCGAGGCTGCAAGGATCGGTGCGCATTAAGATAGAACTTCTTGCAAACGGTAGTGTCGGTGATGTCAAGGTGGTAAAAGGGCTTGGGCACGGGTTGACCGAGAACGTGATACGTGCCGCGAAAAGGATAAAATTTATCCCGGAGATGGTTGACGGTGTACCCGTTACGAAACGACAGACTTTCGAATACGCTTTTTCAATTTACTAATTTATGAAGTTCAAATATACCCTTCTTGTTTTAACGCTCTTGATGTCCGCAAACGCATACGGTCAAGCGGTGAGCGCAGATCTGGTTGTGACCAACGCACGTGTTCGGACCATGGACGCAAATCGGCGTATTGCGAGTTCGATCGCGGTTTTGGGAAACAAAATAATCCGCCTCGGCTCAAATGCAGAGACAAAGGCGTTGATAGGCACAACAACGAAGGTCATCGATGCCAAAGGCAAATCGATACTTCCGGGATTTAACGATGCCCACGTCCACTTTTTGGAAACCGGTTCGCAGCTATCGGCGGTCGACCTTAGGGACGCAAAGACACCGCAGGAATTCGTCGAGCGGATCGGTAAATTCGCCGCAAAGCTCCCGAAGGGCCGATGGGTCTTGGGTGGAAAGTGGGACCACGAGAATTGGACGCCGAACGATCTGCCAACGGCGGCGATGATCGACGCAGTGACTCCGAACAATCCCGTTTTCATCGATCGGCTGGACGGCCATATGGCCCTTGCCAATAGTCTTGCGCTAAGGTTGGCGGGCGTAAATAAAGATACGAAAGAAGTTGCGGGCGGATTGATCGTGCGTGACGCATCGGGGAATCCGACTGGCGTATTCAAGGACGAGGCGATGGGATATGTTGGCAAGGTGGTACCCGAACCTTCGTTTGAAGAAAAATTGGATGCAGCGCAGGCTGCGACCGAACACGCCGCAAGATTGGGAGTGACAAGCGTGCAGGATATGTCAGCCGGGACGGACGTAGGCGTTTATCAGGAACTCCTCCGGCGTGGGGCTCTCAAGACAAGGGTTTACGGATGCTCAACGCTTGGCGACTACACTCGCTGGCAGCGCACCGGCGTTCACTTTGCATTCGGCAGCGCAATGCTGCGTGTTGGCTGCCTAAAAGGATTTTCAGATGGGAGCCTTGGGTCGACTACCGCATGGTTCTTCGAACCATATTTGGATGATCCAAAAAGTGTTGGATTGCCGTCGTCGGACATTACAAAGATGGCAGAAACAGCCATCAACGCGGATAAGGCGGGCTTGCAGATAATGATCCACGCGATCGGCGACCGTGCCAATGACGAGGTGCTCGATATATATGAAAAGATCATTAGCGCGAACGGTAAGCACGATCGTCGCGATCGCATTGAACACGCTCAGCATCTGCGGCAAGCAGATATCAAACGGTTCGCAGCGCTTGGCGTGGTTGCGTCAATGCAGCCCTTTCATATCATTGATGATGGCCGTTGGGCCTGGAAAAGGCTGGATGAAAAGCGCTTGAAGGGGACTTACGCATTCCGTTCGCTATTGGATTCGGGAGCCGTTTTGGCATTTGGATCGGATTCACCGGTGGCTCCACTTAACCCGCTGTGGGGTGTTTACGCAGCGGTTACCCGCCGTACGCTTGATGACAAGAACCCGAACGGGTGGATCCCAGAACAGAAGATCTCGGTTGATGAAACCGTGCGGGCATTCACATACGGCTCGGCATTCGGCGAATTTCAGGAGGACGTAAAGGGAACTCTGGCACCGGGAAAGCTCGCCGATTTTGTCATCCTGTCTGATGACATTTTTACGATAGATCCAGTGAAAATCCGTGATTCAAAGATCCTTTTAACGGTCGTTGATGGAAAAGTGGTATATCAGGTCAAGTGGGAATAACAAAATGCGTCCCGAAAAACATTTGGCGAGGGCCGTTTTTAGCGGCCCTATTTATTTCCACGTTGACCTCCGCAGCGCTGCCACAGAATGGAAAGTCCGACCTGGTTGTCGTTAATGCAACTGTTCGAACGATGTCCGAGGAGAAGGTCATCGCACAGGCGATCGCGGTTATCGGCGATACAATTGCGGCAGTCGGTTCTGACGAGGAAATAAAAAAGCTGATCGGAACAAACACGATCACGATCGATGCAATGGGTCGGCTCGTGCTCCCGGGTTTTAACGATTCGCACGTTCATTTTATGTCGATCGGGAATTTGTTCTCGTCGATCGATTTGGGTGAAGCGACCTCAGGCGGAGATATAGCAAAACGCATCGCCCGATACTCCAAGTACTTACCCAAGGGTCGATGGATCCTTGGGAGCGGTGTTCCGTCGGACATTGCCGTCACAAAACTCGAACTCGAGACCGCTGCTCCTGAAAATCCCGTCTTTATCTATCGTACCGGTGCACACGAAGCGTTAGTAAATAGCCAGGCGCGAGATCGAGCCGGCCTTAAGCCCGCAAATTCCGCGATCGCGGCCGGTGATGATTTGGCGATGCTTCGCGCTGTCGTTCCGAAGAAGCATCTCACGGACTGGTCGTCAGTTGCCGAGACTGCGACAAATTATGCTGCGTCGCTTGGAGTTACGAGTGTGCAGGATATGCAGTCCGACGATATGTTCGACATTTACGCAGTTTTGGAACGACAAGGAAAACTAAAGACCCGGATCTACGATTGTGTTTCGATTTCAAATCGAACGAAAAAGCCTCGAACCGCATCGAATACAACTTTGGTACGCGGAGGCTGCGTCAAAGGCTTCTGGGAAACGGGCGATGACGGCGCCACCGAGCTCCTCGAGCGCGGCGCGCGAGCCGCCGACAAAGACGGGTTTCAAGTCATGGTGCACGCGATCGGCAGCCGCCCCGTAAGTGTTGTCTTAGGAATATTTGAGCGGATGAGCGCAGAAAAGCGTGCGCATAGCAGGCGATTCAGGATCGAACATGCCCATCACATCGATGCGAAAGACATTGCGAAGTTTGCGCGCTTTAAGATCATTGCGTCCATGCAGCCTCACCTGTTTGATCGAAGAGGTGACCGGTACCGGGGCATGATCGCAAGCGGCGTACCTTTGGCTTTTGGTTCCGACGCATCGATCGCGGACTTCGATCCGCTGCTCGGCATACACTCTGCGGTGAACGCTGAAAGTGGAAATGCATTGACGGTACAGCAAGCCGTTGAGGCATATACCATCGGCTCAGCCTATGCTGAATTTCAGGAAAGAAACAAGGGCACGATCGAAGTAGGGAAGGTGGCCGACTTTATAATTTTATCCGACGATATTTTTGCGATCGATAGGTTGCGGATAAGAGACGCGAGCATAGTGAAAACCATAATGGACGGACGTTTAGTTTACGATGCCAAATAGACCTGTCGTCGGCGTACGAAGGGCAAATCTGGTAGTATTTATGAGTCAATTTCGATCGGATTGGAGTGAATTTATGAAACTAGTAATGATTCTGGCAACTCTCGTGTTCGGGCTAACTATGTCTGCCTTCGGTCAGCATGAAATGAATAGCAAAGGTGATCCGGTCGCGAAGAATGAGCAAAACGCACCAGTCGACTTAAAGGCTGGCCAACAGCTCACCCGCGGATCCGTGTTGGTGAAGGGTGTTAAACGGATTTCGGTCGAAAAGGCGATCGAGAATCCCGAAAAATTCGCTGGCAAAACGGTCACTGTCAAAGGCGTGATCGTCCGCTCTTGTAAGAAAGAAGGCTGCTGGATGGAAATGGCCGATCGGCAAGGGGGCAAATCGGTTCGCGTCACTTTCGGCGATCATGCCTTTTTTATTCCGCTGAATTCGGCTGGGATGATGGTAAAGGCACAAGGTGTCTTCAAAACGAAAACACTGCCCAAAGAGCATGTCGATCACCTGATCAACGACGACGGGGCGAAGTTCGATAAGCGAAACACCGACGGAACAGCGACGGAAGTTTCGTTTGATGCAACCGGCGTGGAGCTGACGCATTCCAAGTAGTTTGCCGTAAATGAAGTCTTTCAAGATCAGAGACATCACGATCGATCCTCCGCTTATACTTTCACCGATGGCGGGAGTGACGGATTACACGTTTCGCCGGTTGATCAAGCGAAGGGGCGGCGTCGGCCTGGTCGTCTCGGAATTCATTTCGGTCGAAGGGTTGACCCGTCATAATCCTAAATCGAAACGTCAAATGTATTTCGACGAGGAAGAACGACCGTTTGCGGTGCAGATCTTCGGCGGACAACCGGAGCGCATGGCGTTGGGGGCTGAGATGGCACAAGAAGTAGGTGCCGACATTCTCGATGTCAATTGTGGCTGTCCAGCGCCGAAGGTGGTTAAAAACGGAGGAGGTTCGGGCTTGCTTCGCGATATGCCGAGGCTCGAAACGATCCTTATCGCGATCAAGAAGTCGATCACAATTCCGCTTACGCTAAAACTTAGGACCGGTTTCTCGGATGCAACCATTAACGTAGTGGAAGTGGCAAAAATGGCGGAACAATGCGGGGTCGAGCACATACAGGTCCATGGCCGCACCCGCGAACAGGGGTATAAGGGCCTTGCGAACTGGGATCTGATCAAGGCAGTGAAGGACGCGGTTAGCATCCCGGTTTCCGGGAACGGTGATGTTACCTCGATCGAATATGGGTTGAAGCGCTGGAAGGAATCGGGAACTGACGGAATTTTGATAGGTCGGGGAGCGATGCAGAATCCATGGATATTTCGGCAGTTTCATGATGTGTTGGAAGGCCGCGAGCCATATCAGCCGGACGTCGAAGAAAAGAAGAATGTTCTGCTTGAATTCTTTGGGATGTGCCGTGAGCAGATGCCCGAAATCGTCTCTTTGGGCAAAATGAAGCAGTTGGCGGGTCAGTTTACTAAGGGGCTTGTTGGCGGAGCACAGTTTCGTCAAACGCTTTATCATTCGCATTCCGCAGATGAGATACTTGGGAACATCACACTATATTTTGAGAAATTGGCCGCCGATGAAACATACGGAGACGGGACGATCGAGGCAAATTCCGATTCAGATCTGGAACTGTTGTCGTGCGATGCAGGCAGCCTTGTTGGATCAAAGAATGCACCAGTTCGGGTGTAATTTTGACGTAGACGTATTGGAGAGCATTTGATGAAGTCTTTGAATATTTTAGGGCCAGCACTTTTAGTTCTAGCTGTTTTTACGTCAGTGTCATTCGGGCAAAAAATGACGGCGGACGACGTTCTGGCAAGACATATACAGTCTTTGGGCCGCTCCGAGGTTCGGAAGTCGTTAAAGAGTATAATTACGGTCGGGGATGCTGAGATCACCTTTGTCTCCCCCAAAAATCGACCGGTCAACGGCCGCCTGGTTATGGCATCGGCTGCGGAAAAAATGTTCTTTGGGATGAATCTGAACGCCGCTGATTATCAGAGCGAAAAGTTTAGTTTCAACGGTACATCCGCGAAAGTTGATTACATCCGGCCGGGTTCTCGATCTGTTCTGGGTAATTTCATTCAATCAAATCCGATGCTTTTGGAAGAAAGTTTGCTTGGCGGGACTTTATCGACATCGTGGTCGCTCGTCAACAATCGATCGAAGGGGGTGAAACTTTCCTACGACGGAAAGAAAAAGGTCGACGGCCGGGATACCCATATTCTGTTATATACCGCGAAAGGCGACTTGTCCGTTTCTCTTTATTTTGACGCCGAAACTTTCCATCACGTACGAACTGAGTATAAAAGAACGTCATCGGCCGGAATTGGCCTGAATCCCGAAGACTCCACGAGATTTAGCGAAAGCCGCTTGAAGATGGTGGAGGATTTTTCCGATTTCCGGGCTGAGCACGGTTTGATGCTGCCGCATTTGTACAAGCTCAGTTATACCGTCACCGGTCAACGGGGGACAACGGACATTCAATGGAATTTCACAATGAACGAATTTGCGTTTAATCAAAACCTCGACCCGAGATCTTTTGAATTAGAGGAGACTAAATGAAGCGCATACCGATCTTAATTACCGCGGGTATTATTCTTTTCTATTCAGGCGCTGTGTTTTCACAGTCGAACAAACGGCCGGCCTCTGCGGAAGCGTCGCAAGCGATACGATCCTCCGCGGCATACGCTGAGATTTTGGTCCGAAGAACCGCGCTGGAAGCTGACCTAGAGTCGCTGTTGGTCGATTATACCGATGATTATCCTAAGGTTAAGGACATCCGCATTGAACTCGAGCTTATCCGCAAAGAAACCTCAAGACTCTTTGCCGTGAAGGTCTCCGAAGCAGGCAAACTGACCTCGGCGCTTGGCCGGCTGATCGTTAGCAAGGTCGTGCTTCAGGCCGACCTTTCCAGGCTTCTGGAGCAATTCAAGGAAGATCATCCTGACGCCAAACGCGCCAGGAAGAAGGTCGAAATTTATGAGTCCGCCATCCAGGAAATCTTAGGTTGACAATGGATCTGCTGATATTTCCTTCTCTGAAATTATTTTGATCAGATTTCCTGCTTCATCCTTAGACATCTGCTTTTTCTCGGGGATCGCAGTTACGCATACCTTAGTATGCCGGTGCCGGCGTTTTATCTCGATCTCATCGCCAAGCCTCACATTTGACGCAGATTTCGCCGCCTTACCGTTCATAAAGATCAATCCGGCATCGCAGAAATCTTGTGCGAGGCTTCGTCGCGGGACTAGACGGCTAATCTTTAGAAAAAGGTCCAAACGCATTATAAGACATGAGTATATGGCAACCGTGCATCCATAAATCCGAAAATCAATTTGACGGCTTTTCTTTGCGATCGTCACCAAAAAGAATAGGAGAAACCAGCGGGCGGTAGGTTTCACCGATCTTTATATAGGAATCTTCTCGAAGCTTCGCAAGGAACTTCTTTTGTTCCGTTGGAGCTTTCTCATTAAGTATCGCCAAACGAACCGCGTTCTCATCAAAATGCGATTCGCTGCTAGCTTGTGTTCGCGAATCGACCCGCAAGATGTTGATCCCGACCTCATCGAGCTCAACTGGCTCGGTAACGCCGCCAACCTTTACGTCCTTCAATGCAGCTGCAAATTTAGGCTCCAGATCTTTCACGTTCAATGCGTCGACTTTACCTTTTGTTACTGACGCGTTCGGCCTATCAGAGTTCTCAAGCAAGGTCTTTTCCCAGTCTGCTCCGCTTCTAAGCTGCGCGACGAGCTGCATCGCTTTTAGCCGAACGGCGGCGGGATCGCGGGCGGCAAAACCTAAGAATATTTCGCTGATCGAGATCATTTCCGGCTTTGTGAATCGGGATCTGTTTTTTTCGAAATATTCCTTTAGTTCTTTACCGTTCGCCTGCCAATATACCTTTTGCTGTACCTCACGCTGAATTACCATGTCGCGGACGGCTTGCTTGCGCCAAACTTCGCGAATATCCTGCGGATCGACTCCGGTCTTTTCCATCTCCGCGTACAATGCCTCGAGGGTCTTAAGTTCGTACTGTTTCATTATCTGAAGGAAGCGCTGATTCAAACTTGCTTCGATATCCGATTCAAGTCCCAACTCCTTTGCCTTTTGGATAAGCAATTCTTCGGTGATCAGGCTCGCGATCAATTCACCCTGTTTTTCGTCCACCAATTTCTGTGCTTCATCACGATTCTTGCCTTCTTGAACGTAGGAGTCGACCGCACCTTTTGATTCTCGTTTCACTCGCGAAAGCGTAATGACCCCTTCGTTTACTTGTGCGACGACCTCATCGATAACCTGTATTTGGCTTTCCTGTCCAAGAACCACCGATCCAGCTGCCGCCAGCAACACCATAACAAGCCCAGAATGAATTAATCTCATTATTACTCCAGTAAAAACACTATTTATGCTCGATACTCGAATTTAGATGCACGAAAACCGTGACAAGTTTATATGCAAACCGATATCAAACTTGAAAATATAACCGTTAATTCGATCTTTCTCAACCCCGAATGGCGATTTAGCCGAGCATTTAAGCAGGTTATATACTCATCAGGAGGACCGATTGTTTGTCGTCAATCGTCCGATAGTGATTCAAGGACGCTTTGTGCCAGCGTCAGTATCTCCCCGGGGCCAGACGCGACACGAAGAATACCCGTCGGCGAAAACGTTGCATCGGCGTGGCTTCCGACAAAATCCATAAGTTTATCCGGTGTCATCCTTGCATTTTCGCTAAGTTTTACTGCAAAGCCATCGGCTGTCTTATCGATCGATATTACACGAAGCCGTTCAGCCAGCTTGCGAAGTCTGCCATAATCGAACAGATTGTCAATACTCTCCGGTATTCGCCCGTATCGATCTTCGATCTCGGCATAGATCGTCTGAAATCCTTCTTCAGATTCGGCTGAAGATATTCGTTTGTAGGTTCGCAGCCGCTGCCCTGTGTCGGAAATATACTCCTTTGGAATCGACACATCGACACCTAGATTGATCGAAACGCTGGTTTCATCGGCGATCTCGTCACCTCTAATCTCGGCGATCGTGCGTTCCAGCATCTTTGTATATAGATCGAAACCCAGGGCGTCGAGATGCCCCGACTGTTGGCCGCCAAGGATATTTCCTGCTCCGCGAAGTTCGAGATCAAGGGCAGCCAGTCGGAATCCGGCGCCGAGATCCGAAAATTCCCGGATCGCGCTTAGCCTCCTTCTCGCGATCGGTGTCAGTTCTATTTCGCTCGGGATCAGTAGATAAGCATATGCGCGTCTATTTGAGCGGCCGACTCGCCCTCGCAGCTGATAGAGTTGAGACAGACCGTAATTGTCCGCGCGATTGATAATTATTGTGTTCGCTCGAGGGATATCGATCCCGTTTTCGATAATTGTCGTGGCCACGAGAATGTCGTACTTATAATCGATGAAATCGAGCATAACCTGCTCCATTTCCTTCTCATTCATCTGGCCGTGGCCGATAGCGATGCGCGCGTTGGGCACGATGCTTTGAACCAACGCAGCGATCGCTTCAATCGTTTCGACGCGATTGTGTATGAAAAAGACCTGGCCGTCCCGAGCGAGTTCAACGTCGATGGCTGAGCGGATCACGCTTTCAGAAAACTGGACCACCTGCGTATTGATCGCAAGGCGGTCACGCGGCGGTGTCTCTATCACAGACATATCACGCATACCCAACAGCGACATATTCAATGTCCTCGGGATCGGCGTGGCCGAGAGAGTCAGGACGTCGACCTTCTTCTTCAGTTGCTTCAGCTTTTCCTTGTGTCCGACGCCGAAACGCTGTTCTTCGTCGACAACAACCAGTCCGAGTTTTGGAACCGCAATGTCGTTGGACAAGATTCGATGAGTTCCTATCAAAACATCCACCTTCCCGCTGTTTACATTCTCGACCACGACCTTTTGCTCTTTGGCGCTCCTAAATCTCGAAAGTAGGTCGACCTTGATTGGGAACGCCGCAAAGCGTTTTTGGAACGTCTCGTAATGCTGATAAGCCAGAACGGTCGTCGGCGCCAAGACCGCTGCCTGAGTGCCGTCCATTACAGCCTTAAATACAGCCCGCATTGCGACTTCCGTTTTGCCATACCCGACGTCCCCGATGATCAAACGATCCATCGGTATTGGCGTTTCCATATCGACTTTCACATCCGTGATCGCGGACGCTTGATCGATCGTCAGGTCATAAGGAAAAGCATCCTCAAATTCGTGCTGCCACGGCGCGTCGGCCGAAAAGGCGTGGCCCGGGACAAGCTTTCGCTCGGCATACAGCTTTAACAGTTCGTCAGCCATATCGCGCATCGCCCGTTTGGCCTTGGCCTTTGTTTTTTGCCAACCGATGCCCCCCAGGCGATCCAGCGTCGGTGATGCTGCTTCACCGGACGAATACCGAGACACAAGATCGAGCCGTTCGACAGGGACGAATAACTTTGCCTTGTCGGAATATACTAACAGCATGAATTCCCGTGAAATACCGCCTGTATCAAGCGTTTGAAGCCCTTCGAACCGGCCAATTCCGTGATCGACATGGACAACATAGTCTGTGGGTTTAAGATCTCGAAAATCAGAAATAAAGGCTCCGAGATTACTGCGAGACGATTTTCCCGGAGATTTCGGCGAAGACGTTGCACCGTTGGAAGTTTCGCCGAAAATATCGGATTCCGTGACAACTCTGAGTTTCAATTCAGGCATTTCGAACCCGCCGGACAAATCGCCGATTACCCCGGGCGATGTCTGGAGGCCGAATTCCCTTGTCACTTCCTCAAACCTCTCGACCATTCCGACAGTGTTGAAGACAAAAAGCTGTTGGGAGTCCGAGCCATCTAATTCAGCTGCAAACGCACGAATGTCGCCATAAAACTTTCGGTTGGAGCGAGAGCGAAACTCCAATTCCGTCGATCGTTCCGCTGCCGGAAATAAAAACAGAGACGGTTTTCCTACGGATCCGGTCATTCCTGTTTCGTTCTGAAATTCGTCATCGGAGCGGGCTGCAGATCGGCCAAGGGCCCGAAATTCCAAACGAGTTGCCGTCTCCAGCCTCTCGCGGAGTTCGAGTGCTGAAATGAACAATTCAGCAGGTTCAAGCCCAATATCATTGGCTTCGCGCAATGCGGTAAAATTCTTCTCTAACTGATCGTAGTATGATGCTAGGGTCTGCTCGACCACTACCGGTTCGTCGATGACCAATAACGAATCACCGACGTATTCGAAGACGGTACTTTCAGGCGGCTTCGAGAGGGGCAAAAGGAACTCCCAGCCGGAAAATGTTTCACCTTCGGAAGCGAAATCAGCTCGGTCCTTCAAATTCCGCGCAAACCGCTCATTTGAAAATCGTTCGGCCGCAAACAAGCACCACTCCTTCAAATCCTTGGCTGTTCCAGAGAACTCACGCATCGGTGCGATGGCGATCTCATTTAATTGACCGGTCGAGAGCTGCGTTTGAATATCGAATTCGCGTATCGACTCGACGGTATCGCCGAAAAATTCGATTCGGACCGGGACTTCTGAATTCGGCGGCCAGATATCGATTATCCCGCCGCGAATAGAGAACTGTCCCACATTCGTTAGCGGTTCCTCGCGAACGTATCCGCCAGAAACCATAGAATCGATCAGGTCGTCAGGCGCTATCTCAAGATCCCGAATAATGTCCTTACCGGCGTCCTGCATTTTTGATCTTAAGGGAATTCTTGTGATCAGCGATTTGGCAGGAAGAATCGCGACCGCGGCGTCCGCACGCGACATCCGCCATAAAGCGAGAGCACGCCGCTCTTGTGTCTCCGCATGAGGCGAAACGCCTGAGTAGACATCCGTTTCGAAACAGGGAAGTGTGACAATTTGCTCTGTTTCGCTGCCGGTACGATCGGACCAAAAACGAAGATCGCGTTCCCATTTTTCCGCCCCGGCGTTTGTATCCGTAATAACGGTCATTGGGCGGCCAAATTTTGCCCTCAGCTGATCAAGAACAAATGATTTCGCGCTCGTGGACGTCAATCCGGCGACAGAAACGATCCGGGTTCCGCAATCGATCTCTTTTGCCAAACGATCCAAGGTCGCCGATGTATAGTTCAATGTAGGCATAAAACACAGATATCCGCAGAAAACGAAAAAGGGCGGGTCAAAAATCTACGTTTTCTTGCGGTTTTCGGTATTGTGCCATATTTGCTCGAAGTTTGCCGAGACGACATGGCCTTCTCTATAATCATATTCTCTATTGACAACTTATATGTATATTTCCAAGTTTGAAGAGATCATCGAGCCCAATGATCAAACCGAGGTGCGTAAGCAACACCTGGAAAGACTCCGTGATTTGATCGGCAACGTCTATCCGAGCAAGTTTGACCGCACCAATATTACCGGAGCAGTCGATACCATTTCACGCGTGATCTCGTTCATTCCGATAGTTCACCTGATCCCGGAGACCGCCGCCGGTGAACGCCCGGCACAAGACGTAAAAGATGAAGCTAACGCCAAGCTTCGCGAATTCGGTACGGTAAGAGTGGCAGGTCGAATGGCAACTCCACCGCGTTTGATGGGAAAGGCCGCCTTCGTACATCTTAGTGATGGTATCTCAAGACTCCAGATATATGCCCGCAAGGACGACTTTGTTGTATTAAGGAACACGGATGCTTTGGAACCGCTTGATCCGGCCGATTCGTGGACGGTTTTCGGGCTACTTGATCACGGTGATTTCGTTGGGGCAGAAGGCTATCTTTTTATCACAAACACCGGTGAATTGAGCATCCACATCGAAAAACTTCAGTTTCTGGCCAAGGCTATGCTGCCGATGCCGGATAAAATTCACGGCATTGCGGACGCCGAGATACGTCAGCGTCAGCGCTATATCGATCTCGTAGGTTCGAGTTTGCAGGTTGAACACGACGGAATGACCACACGTCAGGTCTTTGAAACAAGGGCGAAGACGATATCATCTGCGCGTAGATTTCTTGAAAAGAACGGCTATGTCGAAGTCGAGACGCCGATGCTCACGCCCAAGGCAACAGGTGCGGCCGCAAAGCCGTTCAAAACACATCACAACGCTCTCGACATAGATCTATATGCCCGTATCGCGCCCGAGCTGTACTTGAAAAGGTTAGTTGTCGGTGGGTTTGAGCGCGTCTATGAATTGAATCGAAACTTCCGAAACGAAGGGATTTCGTTCAAGCACAATCCCGAATTCACAATGCTCGAGTTCTACTGCGCTTATATGGATGTCGACGGAATGATGAATTTCTGTGAGGAGTTGATCCTGGATTCGGTAGCGAATGCAACAGGCGGAAAGGTAGTAAATTACGAAGGAAATGAGATCGATTTCGGTAAGTTTGAACGGGTATCAATGGCCGACGCCGTGAAACTGCACGCACCCGATCGGGAGATAACGGATACGAATCTCATCGAACTCTTTGACGAGTTTGCCGAACCGAACCTGATCCAACCGACTTTCATTGTGGATTTTCCGAAATCGATATCGCCCCTTTCTAAGGCTTCACCGGAAGATCCGGCGATCGCGGAGCGCTTCGAACTTTTTATTAATGGCATGGAGATCGCGAATGGATTCTCCGAACTCAACGATCCGAAAGAGCAGTACAAGCGTTTCATCGAGCAAATGGGTGAGCGAGAACGCGGCGATGAAGAGGCGATGGTGCTGGATGAGGACTATATTCGAGCTCTATCTTACGGAATGCCCCCGGCGGCGGGGATCGGTATCGGTATTGACCGGCTCGTGATGTTGTTAACAAACAAGCATTCGATCCGCGACGTTATCCTATTCCCGCATATGCGGCCAGAGCAAAAGCAGCTCGACGAATCGAACGAATAAAAAAACACGGCGAGATATTCTTCGCCGTGTTATCGGGTGAACATGAACTGCTACGCAGCCCACCTAGAAAACTCATGGTTTGAAAATAAGATGGACGGGGATTCTTTATCACCCATCGCTCTGACTTGACCGGCTCGCTCAGCACAAAAACCTAACGGCTGTGGGAGGGTGCCAATCGTCAAAGCGTTTGCAACGCAAACAACGTACCGCTCACAAAACAGGACATTTACCGGCTTTTTGAGGGCCTCATCCGATCGAACTCTTCAACAAAATACAGGAAATTCAAAAATTTGGATTTATGTGAATAAAAACCCGGGGACGTTAGGGCGCCCCAGGGGACTGAGTAGTGGCCATCCATTCGGCCGCTGCTTGGAGAAAACTCAAGCTTTTGAAGCGATATAGTAGGTGTTTATGAAGTCGTGCTCCAAATTCCTTACGGTTAGGTGGGTAAAGCCCGCTTCAGTTAACATCTCACGTGCTTTTTCTTCTCCCCACATCGTACCGAGCCCAGCGCCATCGAGAGCGAGCGACACGGTCATACAATGCATATAGGATATGGTGTAGAGAAACGGCGAGATCGGATGCTCCATATTCTTGTGAAGATCACTTGAGCCGGCAATGTCCTGCATCAGGAATACGCCGTCGCGATGGAGTGCGTTGAAGATCTCCTTAAGGACAACCGCCGGTTTGGCTTGATCGTGTATTGCGTCAAAGGCTGTAATAAGGTCGTATTGCTCAATTTCCCCGATCCGCCCGGCGTCCCTAACGCGAAACCTTATATTCCGAAGTCCCAACCCTTCCGCTTCAGCGTTTGCCTTCGCGACGGCTTCTTCGGAAAAATCGTAGCCTGAGTATCTTCCCTTAGGATAGGTGCGGGCCAAAAGGATCAACGCCTTCCCACTGCCGCAGCCTACGTCAAGAACATCAATGCCGGCCGTAAGGCGGTCTTTTATTTCCGGGACAAGCGGAAGGATCTGGTCGATAAGCGCACTTACGACGGTCTGAGCGCTTTCTTCGGCCATTATTTCGTGGAATCGGGGAAATTCGGAATATGGGACGCCGCCACCGTGGCGGAAGCATTCCAGCACCTGATCTTCAACGGAACCCAGTAACGGTAAGTACTGCATTGTGGCAGCGAGGTTGTTCGGAATCGATTCCCGGGTGAGGAATGCAGCGTGTTCCGCGGGCAGCTGATAAGTTTTCGAATCCGGGTAATAGTTAATAACGCGGCCGGTAACCATCGTACCCAGCCATTCGCGAACATATCGTTCATCGAGTCCAGCAGCTTCAGCTATCGCCGCGGACGAACTAGCGGGCAGGTTCGCCATCGTGTCAAAAAGTCCGGTACGGTGCCCCAGGCTTAGTCCGATGGCTATGGCGCTTTTGTTAAGTACATCAAGAAGGCTCTCTGAAAATAAGTCGGCACGCGACTGATTGTAAGTGGTATCTAACATTATTACTCCTTCGGTCATAAAATACCCGCAAATGGCGAGTCAATCGTCACGATACGCTAATCCAATCGTCGGAATCTTTAGCGTTGTATGAAGTTTTTATGAAGAATTTATGAGGTCGTCAGCGATGCGATGAAAGAATAGCGGCGGAAAAGCGCCCGCATTTCTAGCCTGCCAGCACCATTAAGCTCGAGATCTTTGAGGAATGCAGGCAGTTCGGCAGGGTACCTGACGTGAAACTGCCCAAGCCAGCTTTTTAATAGCTTTTGGAACAATACCGGAAGATCTGCCTGGTCATAAAAATCGACTAGATACAAAGTGCCACCGGGCCTTAAGTTGTTGAGTCCAACAACGATAGCATCGCTCCATGTCGGTATCATCGACAACGAGTAGGAGAAAAAGATCGCGTCGAACCCCTCATTCTGGTCGAACGTTTCCTTGTGCGAAAACGCATCGGCGAGGGCTGTTTCTAATTTGATGTTCGAAACTCGAGCGGATCTGATATTGGCAGCGGCGGTCGCGAGCATTTCAGAGGACGCGTCTAGTCCGAAGAAGCGAGTTTGCGGATAGCGCTTCGCTAGAATGCAAAGGTTCCTGCCTGTGCCGCACCCGACTTCGAGGATGGATTCACCTGTCGAGATTTGCATTTGTGAAAGCAGTTGGTCACGGCCGAGAAGGTAAAACTTTCGCGTCAGATCGTAGAAGTACCGCTGGCGGCGATACATGTTGTCCATACTCTCGAACGTAGAATTCATAACAGCAATTCGCTTGGCGATCATTTCAATACATACAAGTGAAAACCGCCATAGATCGACGCCCGATCCTGAAGAAACAATTCTTTGGACAATGATTCTTCATAGGTGAAAGCTGAACGGATGGAAGCGGGCAGGCGTGTCTCGATCGGCGATGAGGCGCCAGCCGTCCTGAAGATTATCCTTGACCCGGGCAATCCGCGTTCGGCGATTGCCGTCCAAAGGGCTGAAATGCCGTCAGCGTTCATCCAGTCCTGCGCGTCGAGAAATACGAACCGATCAAATGATCCGATCGGCCGGGAGGTGATCTCGTCCGTAACCGATCCGATCGCGGTTTGAAGGCGGCCGGCATTTTTCCTTAGCTGCGAGAAGTTTTCGGCCTTAAGGTACTCCGGAATCGCGACGCGGTTTTCGGTATCATATTTTCGTGCAAAGGCCTGCCATGCAAAATAATTATCGTTGATAGGAAAACCACACGCCAGTCGCCTTGCGCGCTCGCGATAAATGTCGATTATCGATCCTCCCTCAGCAATATCGGCTATTAGCTCGTCAAACTGCTGGGGTGGAATGCCAAGGCCAAAAAGCGTTACCGGCAACCTTCCGATGGCCCGAACGATCAAGTTTTCGAAAAATGGAGCTACATTTTGAGCGAATAATGCGTTTTGCTCGGCTAACGACTGCGCTTCAAGGATCTTCTCTGGATAACAGCCGCAGATATTGGCAAAACGGTGGAAGACGCGTAGAAAATATCCGTTCCGCGAGTGTTCATAGAGCCCGTCGCCTTCAAAGAAACCGATTCTGTTGCCTCGAAAAGGCCGCGTTGTCTCCCAAAATTCTCTCGTGTCCTTGTCGAGATCCGGCGCTATGAATTTTCGGTATAACAAAGTTGCGTTCGCGGTTCTACCCCGTCCGAAAAATGCAAAATAGTCCTCATATTCGGGTAGGTTTTTCAACGCCGACAATTTCAGTCTAAGTAGAAATATGTGGTGGCGGTTAAGATCCACCGCCGTGACCGCAGCAGGAGAGTCAAGAAGGTAATTGAGCGCGTTACACCCGCCGGACGAGATTGTTAGTACTCGAGAGCGAGAATCGAGTTCGAGTGCCTTCAGATCGACGCGAGGGTCTTCCCAGATCTGGTTATAGACAAATGAATCAAACCATGACGCGAAAAGGCGCTGGAGCAAGCCTTGTTTTGTGCTGGATTGCTCATTCCTGACTGCGTCAAGGACCAATTGTTCGTTCATATCAGTATTATCACTGAATTAATTTAACGAAAGGTTACATTCGGCGCCGAACGTTATTCATTGACCATAACCTCGACGGGGTCGATGCCGGAGGCTCGCCAGGCCGGGTACAATGCCCCGATAAGGCTCCCTGCGATCGCGATCAGGATCGCGGTAAGTAGCCACCCAGTGCTGAACTCGAAGGCCAATTCAAAAAGCCGAGTGATCGTGAATGACGCCGCAAATGAAACCGCAAAGCCCAAGAGAATCCCCAAGACGCCTATCATGAACGCCTCGCCCTCAATCGCGCTGATAATAAAAGACTTCGAAGCACCAAGCGATTTCAGAATGCCGATCTCCTTTCGGCGTTCTGTAATGGTCGTATACATCGATAGAAGGACGAATATTGTGCTGACGAAGGCCCCCAGCCCGACGAGAACACGCAAAAACGTATTCAGTCCGGGCACACGTTCTTGTGCATCTATTACCAAATCGCTGGTAAGGTTGATCTTATTGCCCGGCAGCTCAGTGTCGATCCTGGCGGCAACGTCTACCGGATCGTACCCGTCTTTTATCTTGACCAGTATGTAAGTGCACTTATTTGGCGCCTCTAATGCCTCCTGCATAGCGGCCAGGGACATTTTGATCCTTGAGCCTGAGGGCGGTTCAAACACGCCGACGATCTTATATTGCTTGCCTCCAAAGAGTTCCACAGTATCGCCGATCTGGGATCCATCTTCCCGAATCTGACGTTCGTCCAGAATGACCTCGTTATTGGCCCGGGGCGCCCGGCCGGTAGTGAGGCGCATATCGTTCATCGCGGCAAACGGTTCCCAGTCGATACCGTCGAGCTGTTGAATACCCCATCGGCCCTTACTGTTGGAGGTTACGTATCGACCTACAGGAATAGTCGCCTCGACGCCTTCGACCTCCAACAACCGCGGCGCGTAGGCGGTACTTACATTCAAATTCGAGCTGCTAAGTTCCATCGCGCCGGACCGCGTAAAAACGATCTCGGCCTTCCAGTTGGAGGCCCGCTTTGCCATGTCGTTGGTCATGCCACGCGCAAGGCCGGTAAACAAAACGACAAGTATAACGCCAAGTGCGACGCCTACTATACTGATCAACGTCCTAAATGGCCGGACCTTCAGGTTTGCGATAATTAGTTCCAACATCAAATTACGGATCCGATCCGGTCAATCGGGCTGCGGATTTCCATTTGTTTCATCATTCCCGCGTAATCAAATTCTTTTGCGGCTTCGCGATCCGTAAAGAGAGCATGGCGCCGCTGAAAATCCGCGTAAATTTGGTCGTAGGTATCGAGCAGCCGATCGGTTGAATCCCGCCAGGAATGGTCCCGTGCCGCGGCTTGGGCCCGTTCGATCTTCTCCAGACGGAGGCCTCTGTTGCCAATGATCTCATTCACGGCTGCTGCGAAAGATGGTCCGTCCGGCGTCGTAAGCCACGCGTTTGCATCAGTGGCATATGACAGGATGCCCCCGGAATTCGGGGCTACAACCGGAACGCCTGACGACATGGCTTCAAGGGGTGCGATACCAAAAGGTTCCCGCGGATTCGGGTGAACAAAGATATCCGCGTTCGCATAGTATTCGGCAAGCCGCTCCTTTGAAAGGTGCCCAAGTAGCGTGATCTTGCCGCGGGCAACAGTTTTCGATTGCCGCTTAAGCCAGTCGCTCTGCGGTCCTGAACCAGCAACGAGTAGACGAAAGTCGCGATCCGTCTCGTGCGAGAGCAACTTCATAAGGTCGACCAGCAATTCAATATTCTTCTCCGGCGAGATTCGACCGGCATAGAGCAGGATGATCGATTCATTAGGAATAGAGGTCTCGTTCTTTATTGCGGCCTTCCCAACACTTGAAGCTTTGTCGGACGAAAATCTTTCAAGATCGACTCCTCGCGGACAAACGAAAACCCTTTCGTCGAGTGGGATTCGCGGCGCTTTGAAAAGGCGCCAGCATTTATTCAAAAACCATTCGGACCGCGACGAGTTGGCGGACGTACGGAAAGTTTCGAAGAATTCATCGGCCGTGTAGGACGAGTTAGCAATATGAAAATCGTATCCCGGAAGTTGGTAGTTGACCATGAGCCGATTTGCGAGCTCCTTACCGGGTTTTCCCGCGTTCAGGAAAGATCTGACGTTGTCGTCCATCCGCTCGCAGCTAAAATGAACAAGCATCGGCCTACCAATCCGTTTGAACTGGTTCATCCGAATCATGTGCCCGATGCTGCTAAGCGTATATTTGTCAGTTACCTCGATCATATCCGGCATTTCGTCTAACAGAATCTTCCGGATTGGTGTGTCGCTCAGCATATATTGCCAAGGCATCATCACGCGGTAGCGTTTATCGAAAAACGGGGAAAACCGTGCCGGCACGTAATGGATCTTGGCAAACTCGTTAACAGTCTCAACGGATTCTTTCTCGCCCGGAACTATGAGGCTTATGTATCGGCCTCGTCGGGCTGCGGCCTCGAGTAGGTTATTATATGACGTGCTGATACCACCGGAATCCTTGTGGTAATAGTTCGTGATATGTACGGATCTGATCGACGTGGACATACGTGAGCCTGGATTTCGCAAAAACCTATCCGCTATTCGGCAACCAGTTGGGTACCAAAATCAAAATCGTCTGCAGACGCACTATAAGAGTACAAAGGCGAATTCTCTGTGAATTGCTTGTACATTTTATCATAGAGCGCAAAAAGACTGTCCGTCGACGCCTCCCACGTGTGACTTTCCGCCGTACGCAGCGCGTTCGCTATTTTTTCGGAACGGTTCGTATCCACAATGGTGCGCAATACGGATTCGGCAAAAGCATTCGGTTCAGGTTCAGTTAGCCATGCATTCTCGTTCGTCGCGTATGAGAGAACACCTCCTGCGTTCGGCGCCACGACCGCAATGCCCGACGCCATGGCTTCGAGAGGAGTTATTCCAAATGGTTCACGCGGGTTCGGATGGACGAAGACATCACAATTTGCGAAGAGGTCGGCCAATTCCTCCTTTTCACCGATCTGTCCAAGCATTTTGATCGTTCGCCCGACCTTTTCGGCAGCTGCGGTGCGGAGCCATTCGGCCATAGGCCCGTCTCCCGCCACAAGCAAAAAGCATTTTGCCGAGGGCAGCATGTTCAATTGATCCATCATCTCGAGCAGCAGTCCTACGTTCTTCTCGGGCGACACTCGACCGGCGTAAAGCAGCAAGCAGGCGTCCTCCGGGAGGCCGTGCGTTTTAAGGATCTTCGAACGCAATTCCCGGTTTCGTCTTGTGGGAGTAAATGTCACGTTATCTACTCCGCATTGATTTACAAATACACGATCGGCCATCGGGCTCTTAGGCGATCGAAGAAAACGCCAGCATAGATTGAAGAAAGATTCTGATCTGTTCGGATTCATCCGCGGATGAACAGAATCAGTCAACTCCTTGGCGGTATACGTGGAATTCGCAATATGAAAATCGAACATCGGGACGACGTAATTGCCCATAAATCGGCTTGAAAACCATTTTGCAAACCGTCCGCGAGAAATAAAAGCTTCGACGTTGTCATCCATGCGCTCACACGATAGATGCACGAGCATGGGCCTTTTCGGTGAAACGGTCATTATCCCCTTGCGGAGAAGGCCCGCCATTAGACTAAGAGTGTACTTTTCGCCGATCTCGATAATTTCCGGCTGTTCCTCTCTCAAAATGGTTTTGATCGGAGCCGTATCAAAAATATAGGAATTCCACGGGAGCATTACCCGATAGCGCTTATCAAAAACTGGAGAATAACCAGCTTTTACATAATAGATCTTGCCGAATTCACCGATGTTTTCCGACGCCGCATGCTCGCCAGGTACGATCAGTCGAACATGTCGCCTTCGACGGTTCGCGGCCTCCAGCAATTTATTATAAGCCGTGCTGATTCCGCCCGAATCCTTGTGATAGTAATTTGTTATGTGAACAGATTTCATTAATTTCAGGCGCAAATCCCCATATTCGGGAATTGGCCGTAGGATCTACTGCGATTCGTGTTTTGTGAGGTTTTCAGGATTCTGAGAGAGGTGCTGGTTCAGATCATCAACTTTTTTTTTCGACTTTCGCCAAAGCCAGATGATCGGGTAAAAAATGAATTCAAGTACGATAACGGGCATTTTGACCATATCCTGCCATAACGATTGGGCGTCGTTGTCCTTGACCAGTAATGCATTTCGACGCATCGCAAATAAATTGAAGATAGCGGATAGAAGTGAAAACGCAACCGAGATGATGATCGCGCTGCCTTTATTTGCGTCGCCGTTCCAAGTATGGAGTGTAAACTCTATCATGTGGCTAAATGCCGGCAGCAGGATCATTATACAGAGCGTGGCAAGCCAAATGGGTGTCGCCTTATGGAACGCCTGGACCATCGACCCGCTGGCGCCCGAAACCACTACGCGAAAGACGAATTCGAGGGTCATCGCCCCAAGAGCGGCCCGCCAGCCTTCCTTGATGTGGGTGAACAAGTAGATCATGCTACGCATTACGCCGCTCAAGAACGCTGCTTTCCAGTTCCAGCGCCACACAAGCATCTCGATCGGGTGACGAACAACGTATCGAAATACGTCGAGCACGCGATGTGGGGCTGGTGAATTCTCTATTTCTCGCTCTTTCATAACAATTACAGATTCAGCGCCGTTTACCGTTTGTCCGCGACCGCTTTACCGTATCCAAATGATCCTTGGCTTCAGCATAGGTATGGTAGACATTTTCAAACACGGAATCCCATGACCGAGTCAGCGCAAATTCACGCGAGGCCTTTTTCATAGCCGCGAGTTTCTCCGGATCGTCCATCAATTCGATCGCGAACTTTACAAAATCATCGAGCCCCTTCGCAACAAAACCGGTTTCGCCCTCTCGAACAATGAATTTCGGTCCACCCTTATCCGAGACAATGCAGGGAACACCGACGGCATTTGCCTCCTGAATCACATTACCAAACGCGTCCGTATCCGACGGAAACACGAAAACGTCCATATTAGCATAGGCCTCAGCGAGACGCTCGCCGTCGAGAAACCCCGGTAATTCGGCAGTCTCCATACTCTTTTCAAGGTAGCTGCGTTCGTTACCCTCCCCAATAATAAGAAAATGAAAATTATTCTTTCCGGCGCCCAGGAGACCCTTTTCCATGTCGACCAGCATTCGTACGTTCTTTTCTGCCCGAAGCCTGCCGACAAACCCAAATCGGAGGATCCCGTCGCTGGCCGTACGCTTTTCCGGAGTAAACATCTCGGTATCGACGCCGCGAATCATAAGTCTCGCCTCACGCCCGGTCCCATCTTCGAGCATGTCAATCAATTCCTGGTTTGGCGCAAGGATCCGCTGCGGCATTTTGTAATAAAGCTTTGCCCCGTCCAATATCTTTCGTTCTATAAAGTTCGTAAGACCATATCTTGTTGATTCCGGAAGAAAATGCAGGCGTTTGCGGAGCCGGCGCGCCGCGTATTCATGCAAATTCGTATGCCAGGACCCCACAAGTGCGATATCCATCTTCCACGCAAGGTAGGCGCCAATAATACTGACGTCGTTTAGACCCGTGATGTGAAAGACGTTGGGCCGGAACCTCTCAAGCACGTCCCTGACGCGGCCTATATGACGTTGAAAGAACGGATCGTAGTGGAGCCCTTCGTCCATGTTGAACGAGAATGGCGAACGTTTAAGCGACACGTTCGTCAGATTTCCCTCCTGGGTGGTCTTCGAATGTGGCCCGGCATGCACGAGTGCGAACGGAAGCTTATGCTTACGTACGTAGTTAACAAGTTTGTTGCTGGTCATCGCCACTCCGTTCACTTCCAAAAATGAATCGGGGAAAAAGGCGACGCGTAATTCTTCGTTCACAATAATTTACAATCTAAATTAATAAGGCCGTTCGCCGACATTCGGCTTCAGGCCCAAAAAATAATGGCGGATTCATACCACCGTTGATCCTGTACAATTTCACGACACAGAACTAAACTGCGTCTGATGAATAATCCAGCGGGACTTCATTGATCTCCGGGATTACGAATCTAGCGGTTGATATATCCTTGGGAACGCGGTCGTGTTTTTTGACGGCAACTTTAAAGATCGGCCGCATGGTCGGGCTGCCAAGAAACCCGAGTGTCCAGATCGCCCATCGAAGCCAGGTTGGGCCACCGCGTTTCCAGTGAACCGAAACCGGCCGAAGACCTTCTCCATCACCAACGTCAAAGTAAACGCGGTCGAACCACTTCTGGCGGCCCTCGTCAAATTCCGGGTAGAGCTTTAGAATCTCGGAAAATGACTGAAGCTGACGTGAGTGCAACGGCTGTTTATATTCCGGCATCAGTACAACCTCGCTTTTCTTTTCGATCCGTATCTCATCGGCGAACTCTTCAAACGTCCGCGCATTGGTAAGATTAAGGACCGTGTTTGGCTTACAGCCGTGCCGGTCGCCGCCAGTCGCCACCGGCAGGCCCAAAGCTTCGGCCATTTCGATAACGGCCTTGTTCTCTGACCAAGTTCGAAATCCGTTGATCTCGAAAGCGTGGATCCAGCGGCCGTGCTCGCGGATAAAATTCTTTAGAAGTATCTCGTGGCGTTCCTGACCAACGATCTCGATGTCCCACATTGGATGGTTAAGAATAACAAGAACGCCACGGAGATCGCTCAACATTGCGAATAATTCATTCAGCCGCTTGGCGGAATGATTCTCCTCATTGAACGTATAGTCGAGAAGGGTTCTGGTTATTTCGACAGCATTCGCGTCCGGTAAATTGTGGACACCGACGTGGAAAAAACCGAATTCGAATGGAACTGTCCATTCAAGTGAGATCGGTGCCTTTGGTGATACGGTTTGGTCGTTGATCTTGAGATTGGCGTCAATACTATCGTGGTCGCTTATTGACACGATTGCGTCGAGTCCCGCCCCGTTTATCTGTTCCTTCTCAATCGCGTAGACTCCATGAGCAGTCAGCGGCGGCGACCAATACGCTGTCGAGAAATCGATCCCCCTACCTTCCTTTTCGAGATATTTGTCACGCTCTCGCTTCCAAAAATAAGAAATTATCGGTAGCTTTTCTGCATAATGCGGGACGAAATCAAGCATTTCCTTTGAGTGCTCGGTATGGCAGTGAAGAGAAACGCCAGTTTTTGCTTTTGCGGTTAAATTCACCGCATTATTTAAAATGTGCAATCGCGTTCTTCGTAAATTCATTTCATTTCTCCACAAACGTCCCTGATCAAACGTATAAAGCTATCAAAATTGGCTTCTAAAGTAAATTCATCAGATTAAACCAACGAGTCAGATGTTGTGCTCGACAGTCCCGCCAAATTCGGGGCAATAGAGGTCCGAAACAAATGATTTTTCAAAAAATCTCGAAAATCCTGTCACATTTCTATTTGATGCGGTGTTTTCTTACTAGACACGGGAATTTCACTTACAGGAGACGCAATTATGACTTGGTTATACACGATATTCTTTGCGGGATTGGTTCTTTCATCAGGCAACGAGCCACAGGTGCGGCGCGATGTCTCGGTTGAGAATGCAGTTACAACAATAATGGAGATCCAGAAAGACGAGATTGAAAAGTTTGAGCAATCTTATGCATTGAATCAGAACGGACGAGTCAGCGTCTCAAACGTCAACGGTTCGATCGTAGTCGAAGCGTGGGACCGTAATGAGGTCCGGCTTGAAGCCACTAAGGTGGCCGATAGTAAAGAAGCACTGAGCGAAGTCGAAATTAAGGTTGACTCGAGCCCTGACGCCGTATCCGTAGAAACCGACTATAAAGACCGTAACCATAAAGCAAAGTGGACCAGGAAACTTGAGGTGCAAATAAAGATGAGTGTTCCGCGATCCGCAGTGCTAGATGAGATCGAGACAGTAAACGGATCTGTGACGGTTGCCGATTTCGTCAACCTAACAAAGGTTTCCGCGGTCAATGGCGATGTTAAGGCCTCAAATCTGCGTGGCAATGCCATTCTTTCGACCGTAAACGGAACCGTCACGGCCGACTTTGAGAAACTCGAGACCGGAACACGCGTCTCACTTAGTACCGTAAACGGACACGTGAATCTGATGATCCCGTCCGACTCAAATGCAACCGTTAAGGCCGATTCATTGAACGGGGATATTTCTAACGACTTCGGTCTTCCGGTCCGAAAAGGACAATATGTCGGACGCGATATGTATGGCAAGATCGGAAGCGGTGAGGTTCAGATAAAACTGAACAGCGTCAATGGCGGCTTGAGCATTGGTCGAAAGAACGACGGCAAGGGCATTAACCCCTCGACCAATTTACTAAAACAAAAGAATGGTGACGAAAACTGGGACGGCAGCGCGGCAAACGAGACGGAAAGGTTGAATAAGACGATCGCCAAAGTGGCAAGGGACAGGAAGAAGCATACGGAGGTGGCCGAAAAAGCGCTGGAAAAAATGAAGCCGGAGATGGAACGGATCAACGCTGAAGTTCACAAGATCGCTGCAGAACAATTGAATTCAGATTCGATGCGGGCAAAGATCAGGGATGGAATGATGCGTCAACGGGAAGCGCTTGTGCGGATCCGCGAGGCTGGGTTCGGGACCGGTATCCCGACGGTTGTTCAAAAGAGTAAATCGTTTATCACCAAAGGTATACCCACGATCAGCGTCGGCGGCAAAGGGTGCGGCGTGCGGGTGCGCGGCTGGGACAAATCGGAAGTCCAATACGTCATTGTCCGGTATTCGCCGCAGAATGAGACCACCCCTATTGAGATCAAGGAAGAACAAGACGGCGACAAAATCCGTATCGACTTGGTCGGAACAGAAGCTGAATTGGCGCCTGAGAATGGTAGTGATCGAATGAGAATAGAACTAATGGTTCCCAAAGCGTCGAACCTGGTGATCGTGACGTCAGGTGAGATCCGCGTTGAAGGCGTGTCTGGAGAGCTGAAAATTGAAGGCGCGGATGAACCGATCAACATTCGCGACGTGAGCGGCAATCTAAACCTCAAGAATATCGACGGCCAAGTACGCATAATTGGTTTTCGAGGGGAACTTGACTCCGTAACCGTCGATGGCGACGTTTATCTTGAAGGAGATTTCGAAAAGCTCGCCGCTAAAGCGACAGACGGACACTATGTCCTTACGCTGCCGCAAGGCGCGAATATTAACATCAACTCGAACACCGAAGTGGTTGCTGAAGGAATGAACTTGATCCGCGATGCCGAAAATAACTGGCGAATAGGCAATGGCGGAACCAAGTACGATTTCTCTTTTACAGACGGCGGGCTTAGGGTTCAAAGCGTTCCAATAACATATCCCTACCGATCTCCCTAACATCTTTTTTCCGAAACTATTTGACCAAATCGCCGTTATAGGCATCAGGGCCAACAAACGGCCATTGATTCAATTTCTTAATAATTATAAGTAGTTTAGTTATGCGATACATAATTCTTGCCGCGGCGGCCATAATCTTATCTGGACCTGGAATTTCCGCACAAGCGGTTGAGGTCCTTGCAACAGCGACACCTGCGGCCGTAATAAAGTCGAAAGTCGATCGACCGGAGAAACGGGACGTTACTGTTCCGCCGGAAAAAGCAAGTCCGGTTCTGATTCCGAAACTTGGATCTGGGGTCGTGATCGACGGAAAGCCAGATGAAGAGATGTGGAAGACTGCGGCACTCTTTAAGGACTTTTACCAGACGGCTCCAGGCGACAATATCGAACCGTCAAAACCAACCGAAGTTTTAATGATGTACGATGAATACAATCTGTATTTGGCGTTTAAGTGTTGGGACGACAAGGACAAGATACGAGCGACTATCGCAAAACGTGACGAGGTCTTCGGCGAAGACAACGTCCGGGTCTGGCTCGACACATTTGATGATAAGCGGCGGGCCTACATTATCGGATTTAACCCACTCGGAATTCAGCAGGATGGCATTCACACGGAAGGGCGAGGCGGCGATTTTTCGGTAGATATCGTCATGGATTCGAAGGGTGTGATCGAAGACTGGGGGTGGTCGGTCGAGGCGAAGATTCCTTTTAAATCACTTCGCTATGTCGCGGGCAAGGGCAAGCATTGGGGGTTCAACGCCGCGAGAAACATAGACCGATTCAATGACGAGTTCAACTCCTGGATGCCTGATGACAGGAATGTCTCGGGGATGCTGATCAAGCACGGGCGGATCACGGGGCTCGACGACATCAAGTATGAACGAACGCTTGAGATCGTGCCCAGTATAACGGTGTCCGAAACGGGGCTCAGGGTTCAGGCCAATGAGATCGCTGCTGGTCGATTTGTCAATCAACCCGTAAAGCACGACATCGGAGTTACGCTCAAATATACGATCACTCCGAACATCACTCTTGATGCGGCGATAAACCCAGATTTCGCTGAGATCGAGGCGGACGCCCCGGTGATCACCGCGAACCAGCGTTTTCCGATCTTTTTTGAAGAGACACGGCCGTGTTTT
>JBAUGL010000055.1:0-2757 GCA_049679665.1 Pyrinomonadaceae bacterium
CGTTCATACTTTGGAAGCGATAAGTCCATTAAATGCAAAAGTTCCAATTGGGAGAGAATCCGGGTAAAACTAATCACTTAAATTGTATAGTAAATATATATATTTTTGCAACTTTTTGGACGTTACAATATGGACCCATATTTTATTGTTCATTCGAGCCCGTAGACTTGAATATGATTCGCGGGTTGTCGTTCGGATGAAATCGAATTGTCCTAGCCAGTCAGCAAGGGCAACAAAGGAACGTGCAAGTAGTTAAATACTTGTGCGTTCCTTTATTTGATGGAACCGGGCCGCATTATGAAGGGTCGAAGACACTTCCTAACTCGCCGCGTTCAAAGTCGAATGTTTTTATTATCTTTCGTCCAATGCCGCAACCCCAGGAAGTGTGTCGCCCGCAAGGAATTCCAGCGTCGCCCCACCGCCGGTCGATATATGCGAAATTTCGTCGTCGAGCCCTGCCTGATTGACGGCTGAAACCGAATCGCCGCCGCCAACGATGGATGTGGCCCCATCTTTCGTCGCTTGGGCCACTGCTCGAGCGATCGCGACCGTTCCCTCGTCAAAAGGCTTTTCTTCAAACATTCCCATCGGTCCATTCCAAACGATCGTTTTTGCGCCGGCCAACGCCTGACTGAAGATCTCGATCGTTTCGAGTCCGATGTCTAACCCGACAAGTCCGGTATTCGTAAATGACACCGGAATCGTCTTGCGTGAATTCAACGGATCGAAGGAATCCACGACTTGGTGATCGGTCGGCAAAACGATCTCGACACCCGCTTTTTTCGCGAGCGCCTCGATCTCAAGCGCCTTTGGCATCATTTCGTCTTCCACGAGCGACTTGCCGACTGTTATGCCTTGGGCTTTGAAAAATGTGTAGGCCATCGCTCCGCCGATCAAAAGTTTGTCAACCTTACGTTCTATAAGCGATTCGATCACAGGAATCTTATCGGATACCTTTGCTCCACCGAGTATTGCGACAAAGGGCCTTTCCGGATCATTAAGCGCCTTCGATAAGAAATTAAGCTCCTTTTCCATAAGCAAGCCAGCTACGGCCGAATCGACAAATTTAGTGATCGCTTCTGTCGAAGCATGTGCGCGATGCGCGGTTCCGAAGGCGTCGTTGACGAAGACATCTGCCGGCTCTGCGAGCTTTGCCGCAAATCCTTCGTCATTTTGTTCTTCTTCAGCGTGCAGCCTGAGATTCTCGAGCAATACGACGTCTCCCGGTTGCATCGACGACACCCTGTCATTTACTTCGATACCAATGCAGTCAGGCACGAAAAATACTGTGTCGTTTTTGATCTCGACGCGGCCGAGTGCGGTACTGCCGTCGCCCGAAGCCTCAGTCGGTTCCTCGCCCCGACTCGATATACGTTGAAACCCCGGCATTGACCGCAGATACTCGTAAACGGGACGAAGACTATATTTGCCAGCGTCGTACGGAAGCCCTGTCTCCTCCGCTTTTTTCTTATCTTTAATTGGCCGTCCGAGATGCGAGGCCAAGATCACTTTCGCGCCATGCTCGCGAGCATACTGAATCGTGGGAATCGCGCCGAGTATCCTAGTATCGTCCTCGATCTTGCCGTTCTTTATCGGAACGTTGAAATCGACTCGGATGAAAACGTTCTTTCCGCTGATATCAACATCTTTGATCGTCGTTTTATTCATTGATTCGATTATTTCAGACCAACCTGTGACTTCGACATGATCTTGTCATTCCGGAACGAGATAATAATCGATTTGTAGTTGTCACCCTCCCACTTGTAGACAGAAAAATTCATACCGCCGCCACTTGAGCTGCTGATCTCGGTTCCGGGGCCGCCGAGGATCTGCTCGACCTCGGATTTCGGCATATTGGTCTTCAATTGGTTATATTTGACCATCGTCAATTCGGCTGCTTTCGCCGTCGGTGATGCTGACGGACTCGACGAATTATCGTCCGTGTTATTGACACCCGCCGGTGTCGGGGACGCAGTATTCTTATTTAAATTCTTGGCTAACTCCTCCAACTGTGGACAAGAACAACCAAGCACCGTTAAAAAAAGCAACACGAGTACCAGATTTAATGAGTTTTTCATCGTCTCCTCCCTTCAACCTTCAGCAATCACGACAGTTTTTCAAATTCCCTTTTCAGCTATGAATTTAACCAGATCGCGAACGCGACATGAGTAACCCCATTCATTGTCATACCAAGATAATATCTTTATCGCCGTTCCACCTATAACTTTAGTATTCTCGGCGTCGACGATCGACGAGTTCGGGTTACCACGAAAGTCAATCGATACAAGCGGCTCCTCAGAGAAGGCAAGAATCCCCTTCATTTCCTCGTTGGCGGCATCTTTTAGCACACGATTAACTTCTTCGGTCGTCGTTTCTTTTTCTACATTCATTACTACGTCGACCAGTGAAACATTTGGCGTCGGGACGCGGACGGAGATCCCGTCAAACTTCCCTTTAAGTTCGGGGATCACGAGTGCCACGGCTTTGGCAGCACCGGTGGACGTTGGGATCATCGACAGCGCCGCGGCGCGGGCCCTTCGGAGATCTTTGTGGGGCAAGTCGAGCAGCTGCTGATCATTCGTGTAGCTATGGATCGTGTTCATCAGGGCATTAACGATGCGGAACTTTTCGTGAATTACTTTGGCGACCGGAGCCAGGCAGTTAGTGGTGCAGGACGCGTTAGAAATAATATGGTGGTTGGCAGCGTCGTACATATCTTCGTTTACGCCAAGCACGATCGTTACATCTTCGCCTTTG
>JBAUGL010000056.1:0-20550 GCA_049679665.1 Pyrinomonadaceae bacterium
AGGCTTGCTCACCTCGGGGGGGGGTAGTATAATGCGCGCGACGGTCGTCAAGGCAACGGCTGTATTGCCTGAAGAGATGTTTCCCTATCATGACCGAATTCGAACGGGGGTTACAGAAGAAATGGAAAAAAGACGCTTGTTTCTTGTATTTGCGATCCTATTCTTGTTTTCATACGAACTTATTCCGCCTCCAAAGACACATTCACAAACATCACGAGCACCCCGGCCCCCAACACAGGATGATCGCCAATTGATCGAAAGCTTCCGACCCGCGAAGGAATTGCTCACCAGAAAAGGCGTCCCGTTTGATCCGGAGATGCTGCTTGACGCCAATTGGCAGAAAACCTTACCAAAGCTTTTATCGACACTTCCCGAGATGCATGACGTCCGACGGGGCAGTGAAAAGATCGAAGGCGTCCAGATGGCAAATATCTTGTATTTGCCCGAACAGGTGACCTTAACCGGCGATACCGTCTTTTTGGCAAACCAAATTATTTTCGAGGGCCGTAACGCGGTAATCAAAGGCAATCACAATGTCTATTTCTTTCCGGTCGTTAACGAAGGCGTTTTGGGCACGACACTGGAAAGCGCTATGAAGGAACAACATGACGTGTACACTCCCGTTCGATATTCAAGCACCGGCCGCATTAAGGAGTTCGTCCCGGAACTTTTACAGCAGAAATGGAGCATAACGATCGATACAAGTGGATTTGGGCACACTGAATGGCTGGAAGTGCAAAAGAAAAAACGGTCGATGAGGAATAGTAAGGGACTGCTCACGGAGGACCAAGACACCAGCGGGCTCCCGGGTTCGACAGGCGCCGAAGGTCCACCTGGATTGAACGGGACAGATGCTATGCCAAGGACGGCACCAAATGGCCCTCCCGGATCTTGTTCAGCGAGCCACCCGGATGGCGGAAACGGAATCTCTGGTGACGTGGGTGGTAACGGATCAAAACCCGAGATGACCGGATGGATCGGAGGTCGCGGAGGTGATGCCCGCGAAATCATTACCACGATCAACAATTCGACCGGCACCCATCAATTCTTAGCGAAGGGTGGTGACGGTGGGATGGGAGGTAAGGGCGGAATCGGGGGCACCGGCGGACTCGGCGCAGATGGCGGCAACGGCGGCCCGGGCAGGGATTGTGATTGCTTCCAGGGCGGCTCGGGCAACGGCGGCACCGGTGGCGATGGCGGCAAGGGAGGAATGGGCGGTAATGGAGGCGACGGAGGACCCGGGGGGCCTCCTGGGGACGGAAAGAACATAAGGGTCACGGTGCCGGCCGATTTTTCTGGAACCATCATTGGAGATACCGCCGGAGGGCGTGGCGGTACAGGTGGTCATGGTGGTGATCCCGGTTTTCCCGGCCAAGGAGGTCAAGGTGGTAACCATGGAAGTGGAAGCACCCGTTTCAACTGTCCAGCTTCGGACCCGGCAAACGGCAATCCTGGACTTTATACAGGCAATCTAGGTTTTGGGAATACCGGACGATGGGGCGAGGACCGGCAGGAAACAAGAGGGCAAACTGGGGAATTGAATGTGATAACATCGGGCGGCGGAGGAGGAGGTGGATGTCTGAGCGGCCGTGCGACGAACGGTGCGAAACTGGACATGAATCCGACGGATCTCTGCAGCCCATGTGACCCGAGCCCGTTCGAACTTCAAGAGTGCTCCATGAATAACGGAAACTACGATTGGAGCGCCTGCTTTTGCGATCTTGACGTATCGCCGATCTTGGTCGATGTTTTGGGAAATGGTTTTGACCTTACAGGCGCTTCAATGGGTGTTTCTTTTGATATCGATGGAGATGGTGATACCGGAGGCCTTTCATGGACGGCTTCGAATTCGGATGATTCATGGTTGGCCCTGGACCGAAATGGAAGCGGGATCATCGAAAACGGAACGGAGTTATTTGGCAATTTTACCAATCAGCCGATACCGCCGCCGGGAGAGAACCGTAATGGGTTTCTAGCGTTGGGAGTCTTCGATCAACCGGCCAATGGCGGCAACGGCAACGGAGTGATCGATTCTCTGGATTCAGTATTCAATGACCTGCGGTTATGGCGGGATTCGAGCCACAACGGAATTTCAGAGCCGAACGAACTAAAGACACTTACTGAATCAGGTCTATCGCGGATCGATCTTGACCACAAGGAATCGAAACGAACTGACCATTACGGCAATCGGTTTAAGTATCGATCAAAAGTATGGGATATCCATGAAGCACAGTTTGGCCGCTGGGCGTGGGATGTATACCTAGTCAGACTGGGAGTTGAGAACTGAGGTGCACAAACGTGTGCGTCCGACCTCGCGGTTATGATGTTTAAAAAACAAACGGGCCGTGTGGCCCGTTCAATAATTCAGATTGCACCGGATGTTATCCGTTAAGTTTTCGCACCTCGGCGACTTCCGGCGGAAGGAAACGTCGTGGGTTGATCGGTTTATCATTCAAACGAAGTTCGTAATGCAGATGCGGCCCCGTTGACCGACCAGTTGAGCCTACAAATCCAATAAGCTGACCGCGAAGTATAGGTTCGCCGGCAGCGACCTCTGATTTTGCCAAATGGCCATATCGCGTCGTGAGTCCGTTACCGTGATCGATCTCGATCAAGTTCCCGTATCCGCCCTGCCACGATGATTTGACCACTGTGCCGTTTGCCGGAGCAACCACAAGGTCTCCGCGTTCGCCGTCAATATCCATTCCGGCATGGAATTCGTAGGTGCGGCCGCCGAAGGGATTACGGCGGAAGCCGAACTCGTTGTTGATCTTGCCCATATGGGCCCAGATTGAAGGGATAAACGCCTGATTCGCAGTGGTTTGAAGCAATTTGAGCTGATCGTCGATGTCTCCGTCGTTTGTTGCGAGTGCGAGCGGGCCGCCGCTATTAAGTGTCAATTCGCCGGGGCGGCTGTAATCTGCTTCTTTCGTCTCCGTCCGCGCTACTAAATTGCCGAGAACGGCGCTGCTGCTTACTGTTGAACCATCAATATTCGTTAGATTCAGCAGGCTTCCGATAAAAATACCGAGTGAAGTGATCGCCAAAATCGAGGCGAAAACAGTGAATATTAAACTAAATGGCTTTTTCGAAGCCGTCAGTTTGTTTATGAAAATTCTAATATTTGAAAAATGCGATAAAAGTGTAGTAAAAAAACTGTCGTTTTTCTGCATTATGCCTTTAAGCTCCTTAAAATGATTTCGTACCGGAAATCCATCGTTCCAGCACACGGAATCACGCAAGAATAGCCGCAAGCGACTAACGCGAAACCTAATTCAAGAGTTAATACTTAGTAAAACTAAAACTCTGTTGTTGTGGAAGGTTAACCAAAGTTATCCCCGAAAAGTTGAATTGGTTGCAAGAACATTAGCACAGGTTGCCTGGAATAAACAACGGCGCAAGCGCATCGCGCGCCGAACAACCTGCTAATTGTTGACAGTTAAAGACTAATCTTTATTTCGTCGTTTGTCCTTAAAGCCGCGGAGAACGAGAATTCCCACTCCAACGATCAATAAAACAAAGGCAACAACGACAAGGATCTTAATTGCGGCGGTCAAAAATCCAATAAACGCGATAACTTGCTTCAGAAGTGTGATCACCAAAGCAATAATAACGAGGATACTCCCCCATTTTCCAGCGGCTTTCATCCAGATCGGCATATCAAAAACTCCCTAAAAACTACTCTTCCCATGCCGGCCCGGCAAATTCTAATGCCGTCAAGCCGTCGCATGATCATTATATCAGAAAAATCAGCGACTGCGCCAAGTTCCTGTCCTTGTTCGATCGGTGTATTGTGATGCCGACTCAGCCGCTGAAAATCGCGGATCGCTCAAGGCGCTCCCGTAATCCCGCGAAATGTCGGCGGACTGAAACGCGTTCCAGTCGTTCGCGTCTGTTTTCTTTTTAAAAATGTAACCGCGCACCAAATAGATACCCAGTCCAATCAAAAATATCGGAAGCAGGCCGCGCATAAGGAATCGAAGGTTGAACAGCGACTGCAGCAAGAAGGCTCCGCCAAGAACAGCAAGCACGATTCCCCAGATCTTTGGATTTCCGGAGAAACGCTTTACCAGAATATCCTCGGCGACGTCCGGCGTAACGCCTGATCGGATCATCTGTGCGGTTCGCCACGAATCAAGCGCCGAAAACAGCCACATTCCAATAAAGCCCAAAACGAATAGTGGGGTACCGCCGGTCAAAATGGCCAATTGGAAAAGTCCTACAAAGACGGCGAAGTACACTAGGGCCTTAAGCGTTTGCCCGTTATATGCGGCCCCTAGCCCAGGGCATAGCAGCGAAAGGACCGTGGCGAAAAATGGAGATGTTCGTTTTCGTACGAACGGAGCATACGATGAATTATTGTGATTACGAAGTAACTCCACGCCATGAACGATGCAGTCCTGACAATAAGGGAATCCCTTGATGCGGTGATCGCAAGCAGGACAAAGCGGCTTGCCGCACCCGTTGCAATTCACAACTGCTACATTTTGGATATGATACGTACAATCCATTACTTATTATTTTCCCCTTGATTGACGTATGTCGTTCCGGTCACAGGATTCTGATTCGAAATTTGCTGCTCCGGGCTTATGCCGTTCCATGCGTCGGCACTCTGACGATATGTTTGTTCGGCCAGTTCAAAGCTCTTGTTGTACACGTCCGTCAACGAGCCGTCAGCAGATACGGTTTGACTGAATATCATAAAGGCGAACAGGACCATCATCGCAACCGGGGCCAACTGCGGAATCGGGATCGGAAGGCTGAGCCCGCGCAGCCATTCGCCGATTCGGTCCGACCACGATGCCGTGACGCTGACCGCTTCCGGCGTGCCGAGTGTGGCACTCAGGATGCGGGCATTTAATCCGTCAGGCAATTCCAGTTCGTCCATCTTGTATGTGTAGCAAGCCGCAATGGAACGGACAACTGCACCCGGGAGATCCGTGCATTCGGTACACAGTACCGCGTGCCGCTCCCAACGGTGAAAAAGACCGGCCGGTAAAAAACCGTCAAGATAATCAGTAAGGTGCTCTTCAAAATCACCGCAATGCATCGCCGATTCCGGCATCGTCATTGAAAGAACACGGGCTTCGAGCCTCGTCATCGGCGTCTTCGGGGCTGAGATCTCGTGGCATATTTCAAGCGCGCCCTTGACCTCGTTCAACAGGGAGTGGCAAATAGGGCACTGAAGAGCGTGTGCGGCAACGGCCTTGTTGATCTGATTGTTCAGAGACTTGTCGAGATAATCCGATAGCAATTCCTCGAATTCCGAACAATTCATATTTTTTTCAAGATCGATACTCATAAAAATATCTGCTACTAATTGATATTCAATGTCGTTCCCTATATGACGTTCATATCATCAACTCTTTGCTAAATCGTTACTACCCGCATTCGCCTCAATATCTTCGCTAACTCGATCCGGCCCCGGTTGATCCGTGATTTCACTGTGCCTTCGGGTATCTTCAAAACGTCAACTATCTCCTGATAAGTCATCTCCTCGATATCTCGAAGGATCACGCATGTACGCAGATCGTCCGCCAACTTGTCAATACCTTCCTGCACTTGAAGCGCCAATTCCTGTCGCTCGACTTGCTTATGCGCCGAAGTTCCGACGGCTCGCAGATGATAAGTGTGGTCCTCGACATCGTCGGCCATCGCATTCTGCGGGTTCCGCTGTCGGTGGCGGTAATCGTCAATTACCAAATTTCGGGCCAATCTCATAAGCCAATTCGAAAGATCACCCTGTTTCGCGTCATATTGGTCAAGCGTTCGATAAATTCGAATAAAAACGTCCTGCGTCAGATCCTCGGCCGCTTCCACGCTCGACGTAAAACGGTAAGCGAGGTTGAAAATGCGTCGCGAGAAATTCTGAACGATCTCTTCCCACGCGGTCCCGTCGCCCGACCGCGCACGCCGGACAAGGTCCAAACCGTTGATTTCCGAAACCGCTTTTAACGCTTCCAACGTCAATTTCTCCAGTAACTAAACCATTTAGGCCAACCCGGGCGATCCCTTAACAACGCCCGTCAAACCTGTCTTACGTGCCTACGATCTCAAAAGTTCCATTGAATACTATATATCAAACCAGCGCGAACGGCCGATGTGGCTGCAAATGGAGGGAGCCCGTCGCCTTCGACGAGCCGTTGTCGAGAGATCTTGACTTGGTCGCGTCATGGCGTAGTTTCAAGGAAATACTCTACCTCGGCGACCGCCATGTTTGAGGATTGCCGTGCGAGCGGCGTGCTGAATGAGAGTGTCCGTACACGATCCGCCCGCGAGCATTATGACCCATCCGATTTGGGTGTTGTTTCTCGCCTACTTATCGACCAGATAACCGGAGATGTTAACGTTAAATGAAACTGCGGTCGCCGGAAAATGCGAAAAGCGAACCGTAACTGACGGCGGGTCCGCGTAGATCCGAACCATCTGGTTGGCCGTATAGTGATTGAAGCTGCCGAAGTCCTGTTTCTCGTATTGAATGTAATGGCCGCGGTAAAGTGGATCCGGTGCTACACGAGTCAGCAAGTTCACGTATATTTGGTCGTCCGGCGGAGCGCTGCCGTTTAACGAAATGAATTCGATAACTAGAAGTTTGCCTGCCGGCACGGGAATTTGAACATCTATGTGGTTCTGACCATCATCCAGGTTTAATTCTGCCTGGGCTTGGAATGGCTGTGCCGTCGGGCGATCAACATCGCGCGTCAACAAGGGGCCCGCCGCACTATTTCCTACCTGGACGGTTGGGGTTCCGCTAAGACCGACAGACCATTCACCCTGCTGTCTTACCCTGACCGCGCCTTGAACGTCAACTGGAACAGTCTCGTTGTTCGCGTTTACGATCCGAACGTCCTGAACGGGCGGCTGTACCGTTCCGTGACCCGATTGCGGCACCGACAACGCGATCACGCTTACAAATAAAACAAATCCGGTGCTGGCTGCGATGCAGCGTCTAAGTCTTTTCATTTTAGTTTTCTCCTTGCTTTCTCATGTCGGTCATGCCCGGCAAACATCAAGTCGTTGCTGGGGCTGGTGTTGGGTCAATTATTCGCTGTCTTCAGACTTGATTGACGTAGGCGGCAGCGTTCGGATCAGCGCCAGATTTCCCGTACCGTTTTGTCTTGCCGCGGCCACCATTTTGTTGTCCGGCTGCAAAACAGCAGAAGTCATGCTCGAAAAATCAATGAACGAAGGATCGCAATCGCATATTTGCGCTGATCCAGGGTCTAGAGCGCTGTTAAAAACATAGATCGTCCCATGGCCGCTTGCGATCACCTTGCCATCGCTCTGCTCGGCCAGAATGCCCGGAGCATAAATTACCGTTGGGACGAACGGTTCAAAATGAAAAACGAATTGCGATTCTAAGCCGCCAAGGGTATCCATGATGGCCAGCATTGTTTGGTGGGGTGGGGCATCAAAAGCAGACTGGTAGCGATCAAGTGCAAAAACATATTTTTCATTTGAAAGCCGAAGCAGATCACGAGTTACGAAAATGTTACCGGGTCGATCGTGATCCGCAAAAAAGCTCGGATCGTTTTCGCCGTCCGGCATCAGACGTTCGGCCTGCAATCGAAGATGAGCTCGGTTCAGGCCGCCGATGGTAATTTTCCCGCTTTCGGTTTCGACGAGCATCGAAGCTGTCTGGCCTAGAACCAAGGAATTCACTTCACCGCTATTTCCGAATACGCTGTCCTGTCGGCCGTTGCGGTCAAGTCTTATCACGACGAGTGGGGCCGTCGACCCCGGACCACTAACCACGCCGACGATCAGTTTTTCGCCTTGAACCGCGATTTTCGATGGCCAGAAGGTCACGGGATAATCCAACTTGCTCACGCCGCCGGCACCAAACCGCATTACAGCGACGCCATCCTCAGAAAATCTCCATACGGCGTAATCTCGTCCGGCTCTGCCCGAAACCGCGATATCACCGTCTGGCAAAAGCGCTATTCTTTCTCCTTCGGAACTGGAGCGAAGTTGGGGAAACTCAAACGGCCCTCTACGGCTGAATGTTGCAAACCCGTTTCTGCCGAAATTCGTGTCGACGCTTCCATCCGGCAAATAGCGTAGAAGAAACATCTGCCGCGCTCCAATGCGAGAAATGGGAGATCGTCTGTAACCGGTGACAAGGATTTTGCCGTCCGGTTGAATGGCAACCGACCGGGGAAAAAGATCGGTGTCGGCGTGGAGGCTGGGTAAGCCGCCGGCGAAAGTCGGATCCCAATCGCCCCATGCGGCACGCACCGCTACTGCCTGAATGGTTATCAATAAAATTGCTACGGTTACGATCAAGTTTTCTTTTTTCATGTTTCCTCCAAAGGGTGTAGGGCACGGTGCCGTAAACGTCTTACCGCCGTGTTCCGTGCCCTATCGATGCCTACTAAAAATCAGTCCTTGACGATGGCGGCAGCGTTCGAATCAGCGAGAGATTTCCCGTAACTTTGTGTCTTGCGGCGGTCACCATTTTGTTGTCAGGCTGTAATACTGCCGAAGTCTTGTTCGAAAACAGTTCAAATGCGGGATCACAGTTGCACATTTGCGCTGAACCGGGGTCGAGATCGCTGTTCAAACTATAAATAGTCTGGTGTCCGCTGACGATCACCTTGCCATCGCTCTGTTGCGCAAGGATTACCGGGGCGTAATTTGGCGTGGAATCTTCTTTCGTATGAAATGGAAATCGCGTTTCTAAGCCGCCAAACATATCCAGGATGGTCAGAAATGATGTCGGCGGTGGGAATGGCATACCTGATCCCGTATCGGTTCGGAAGACATATTTTTGATTTGACAGCCGAAGCAGATCGCGAGGCGCGAAGAAGCCATCGGGATTAGAGAAATCGGCAAAAAAGCTCGGATCGCTTTCGCCGTCCGGCATCAGGCGTCCGCTCCGCAGGCAGGGGGGAATCTCAGTTATGTCCAAGCCGCCGATGGTAATTTTCCCGTTTTCGGTTTCGACGAACATCGAAAATGTCTGGCCTTGAATATCGGTTTCCACCTCGCCTCTATTTCCGAATCCGCGGTCTTGCCGGCCGCGTTCGTTAAGTCTTATGACGACGAGTAGATCTTGACCTTTGCCAACACCCACGATTAGTTTTTCGCCTTGAACCGCGATGTCCGACGTCGCTTGGCTTGCGGGATAATCCAACTTGCTCACGCCGCCGGAACCAAACCCCATAACAGCGACCCCATCCTCAGAGAATCTCCATACAGCGTAATCTCCACCGGCTCTGCCCGATACCGTGATATCACCGTCGGGCAAAAGCGCCAATCTTTCTCCTTCGGAGCTGTGCAAACGGGGGATCTCAAACGGCGGATTACGGATGAATGTTGCAAACCCGTTTCTGCCGAAATCCATGTCTACGCCCCCATTCGGTAAAAAGCGAAGAAGAAACATTTGCCGCGCCCGGCCCGGAGGCTGCCTGTAACCGGTGACAAGAATTTTGCCGTCCGGTTGAATCGCAATGGACGCAGGATAAAGATCGGTGTCGGCGACTATACTGGGGGCGCCGCCTATAATATTGCCGAAATCGGGATCCCAATCTCCCCATGCCGCACGCACCAATACCGCCTGAATGGCTATTAATAAGATCGCTGCAACAATGGTCAGGTTCTTTTTAGTCACGTTTTCCTCCAATAAATTTGTTTGTTGTTTCCCCGTGTGTTAATCAGTTTCACGCTCCGACGCCGAGGCCTATTTCTTCACGAAGGTTGAGATGTGATCGGCGGCGACCTGCCAGCGCAAGCCGCGCCATACCCATGTCGTCGTATAGCGTTCGCTGCCTTCGAAGGCCGTGCCGTCATGGAAGGCGTCTTTGAAGCGGACGGTTCCGGTTTCGACCGCCGTGTTGTTGCCGAGGACGCGCACCTTCTGGTCCGACGTCTCGAATACCTCGAATTTGGCGGGCGTTGTCTTGTATTGCTCCACGTCCTCGGCCTTGGTCTTGACCTGGCCTCGCGCATTGGTGAACAAATAATCATCCGCCAATATCGCCTCGACGCCCGCTGCGTCCTGACGCCTGATGATGTCGGCGTAGTTCAATCCCATCTTCATCACCTGCTGCTCCATCAGCTTGCGGTCGTGCTGGGCCTCTGAAATGTGCTCGCCGATCAGCCGCCATTGACCCTTGCGTTTCTCGTAATTCCCGTGTAGCGTCCCGTATCGGTGTGCGGCTCGGAACCCGCGGCAAGTCCGCTCGTCGTCACCGATTCGCCGGCCGACACGATCGCCATATTGCCAACGATGCGGAGCTTCACTGCGTCGTTCGTGAGGGCGATGATCTTCTCGGTCGGGCTGGCAAGTTCTTTTTTGATCTCGGCGATGCTCTCGGCACGCGACATAAGCTTGCCGCTCGGCCCCGCATACCAGTACTCCTCCGCCGCGTTACGCTCGAACGCCGTCAGGTCCCGCTTCAGAAACCCCTGCGTCAGCGCGTCGTGTATCTTGCGTATCTCCGCCTCATTCTTGCTGCCCTGTGCAAAGCTCGTGGCCGTCATCATCAGAATTGCGAATAGAAGTGTGAATCGTCGTTTCATTGTTTTCGTCTCCTTTTATTAAGCTGCGCGGCTCGATCTCGCGGCCGCAGTCTTCGCAGACGATCCGCTTGTGCTCTCCGTTGAGACGCACGGTGATTATCTCGTGCGTCTCAATGTCTATCTGTGTCCTGCGTTTAAAGGTCTTCATCACAGTGTTTACTCCGCAATGTGTTAAGTTTGTTTTCGAAGACCGCTCATCGAATAAAACGCGATGTCCTGCTTTATCCGGACTATACTTTCAGAGGGTTTATGAAGTCCTCTAAAAATCCTCTATTATTTCTAGGAAAATTCTCGACGCGTTCTTGGCGGTCTTATATGGGCGGAAATCCGATTTTTCTTGATCCATTCCCGGCTGGAGTCCCTGCCCGGGGAGGAGAAGTTCATTGCCGCCTCTCTTGCCGCTGTGCTAAACTCGCGTTACCGCGTTGAGCTTTTTGCGAACACGAGCAGTTTGCCCGGCCGACGTATTTAAAGTCCCTAATTTCGCGGCTAATAGTTGCTAATTCTTCCTAAAGGTTCCATGACGCCCACAACCACACGATTTTCTTTTGGGGATTTTGAGCTGGACGCCGAGCGTCGGTTGCTGTTCAGGGGCGGCGAGACCGTCACCCTTAAACCGAAAGCCTTTGACCTGCTCATTGCCCTCGTCGAAAACCACGGCCGCGTCGTCTCCAAGAACGACCTGCTCGACCGCGTTTGGGAAAATCAGTTCGTCGAGGAAAACAACCTCACCGTCCACGTCGCCGCTCTTCGCAAAGCTCTCGGCGAGACGAAAAACGATCACAAATTCATCGTCACAGTTCCGGGCAAGGGCTACCAATTCGTCGCCGACCTCAAGCCGCGGGCAAACGGCAGCATCATCATCGAACACCACAAGCTGCAGCGGATCACCATCGATGAAGAGTTCGAGGTGGAAACAGGGGAACACCGATTATCGTCACCTGAAGCTCAAGCAGCACCATTACTCAGATCGAGATCTTTTCTTTCCCGTATCACCAAACATCGGATCGCTGCCGGTCTTATGATTACAACACTGGCAGTCGTAATGGTCGGGGGCGGTTTTTTGCTAGGGCCGAGATTATCGGCTCTTGTTGCCTCGGGATCGTTCACACCCCGAACAGTTACACACAGTTCTTTTACGACCTCTGGTGTTCCGCACCGCGTCGCGATCGCACCCGACGGAAGATCGTTGGCTTACATTCAACGCGTCAAAGGCGAAGAATCCCTTTGGCTCGCCGATTTGGATACGAGCAACAGCATCCAAATTACAGAACCATCAGACCGCCTGCACGAGTCGCTAACTTTCGCTCCCGATGGAAGAAGCCTCTACTTTACCGCCCGGGACGACAGCCATTTGGTCTGGACGCTGATGAGCGTTTCGATCTACGGCGGCCCGGCGCGAAGTTTGATAACTGGCGTTCACAGTCTTGTTTCCTTTTCGCCTGACGGAAAGCGGCTCGCTTTTCTACGAAAGGACGATGATACAGGCGGAAAATTGCTCATTACGGCCGATGCCGGAACAGGCAAGGATGAACGCATTTTGCTCCGGTCCGACGAGCCCGGCGAGATACTCGGCCATGGCGTGGCCTGGTCGCCGGACGGAAAAGTGATCGCTATCGGCATGTCGGGCGAGCATGGGAGAGCCTGCGAGATTACCGGGGTCGATACTGCCAGCGGCGTCGCAAACACGATAGGCGATATGGCATGTGAGAACGGTTTAAATAATTTGGCGTGGCTGCGCGACGGAAGCGGTCTGGTTATTAACCGTGATGGTGATGGCGGCTCACAAATTTGGCTGCTTTCGTATCCCTTGGGTGGTGTACGGAGGATCACCAACGACGCGTTCAACTACGGCAATTATAGTCTGAGCGTTTCGAATGACGACAAGATAGTCGTGTTGGAAACTCGCTCGGATCCAAAGCTGTGGCTGGCGCAAAACGATGACCCTGCTAACGCGGGACAAATTCTTGCGGGCTCCCGGTTGAGAAGCGAGGGAATGAATGGTCTGGATTTCGCCGCGGACGGCAAAATTCTTTATACCGTTCGCGCGGGCGGCAGCGGCACCATCTGGGAGATGAATGCCGACGGCTCCGATCAACGACAATTAACGGCCTCTCAAAAGAATTCGCGTGATGTGCAAATAAACGCGACCGCCGACAATCGTTTTCTTGTATTCGAATCCAACCGTTCGGGAGAGTCTGAAATTTGGCGGGCTGACCGCAACGGCGACGGCATGAGCCAGCTGACAAGCGGCGGAGGAAACTCACAACCAACGCTCTCGCCCGACGGTATGCAAGTGATTTACACCGCCTCACGAGATAAAAGATCCACTCTGTGGCGTGTTAGCATCGAGGGCGGTCGGCCAACCCAGATTTCAACTGAAGAAGCTTCATGGCCCGAAGTTTCACCCGATGGAAAATTTGTAGCCTGTTTGTATGGCGTCACAGTTGACGCCAATGTAAAAAAAATAGCGATCTTGCCATTTAAAGGCGGCGACGCGGTTAGGACGTTCAGCCTTACGAAAAATGGTATCGGATTCAACCGTCTCCGCTGGTCGTCCAATGGTGAAGGGATCATATACAAAGATCTTGTGCAGGGGCTTTGGCGACAAGATTTGAAGAAAGAAAAACCAGATGCGGTATATGGTTTTGACAATACCAGAGTGTTTCATTTTGCTCACTCAGCCGACGGACGATTGGTTTATTCAGGTGGCATCCCGACGCGGGAGATCGTGATTCTGAGTAATTTTCGTTAGCGGTTTATATACCAAGTGCTGGTCGAGCGCGGCGAGCCGCGAAGATGGATGGCCTGCCGCGAGAAAACTATGGAACTTCGCCTGGTCTTCGCATTTGTACGCGGCCAGGAGATCCGCGATGTCGTCTTAATTCAAAACAACTAACAACCGATCGAGTAGAAAGCGGCGTCCCCCCTCGCGTGGATACTCGCGTTTCGTTGATGAATACAGTATCTTTTTCCCTTTATCCCGATATCGGAAACTATTCACTTTGCGAAAGTATATAAAATTTATTCTATTGGCTCTTTTTGCGGTCCTGATCATCGCGTTTTTTGGGTGGAATCTGGATTGGAACGAGGTTAGTGCGAGTTTGCGGCAGGCGAAGGCTTTGTACCTGGCCGCGGCGGTTTTGATCATTTGTTTTGGGTATCTTCTGAGGGCGGTTAGATGGCAGGTTTTGCTGGAGCCGATAACCCCTTCGAGTTTGAAAGAGCTTTTTGCCACGACTACCGTTGGCTTTGCGGCAATATTCTTTGTTGGCCGTGCGGGTGAGATCGTTCGGCCGATGTGGCTGCCGATGAGGGATCGTCGCGTACGGCCGAGCGCGGCTTTGGTCACGTTGGGACTCGAGAGGGTCTTTGACCTTGCGGCGCTCACCTGTTTTTTCTCGGTAAATTTGCTCTGGTTTACGCCGACTCTGGGGCGCGAACAGGATTTTGAGTATATTCAGACCGTCGGTTATGTTCTGCTGTTCGGCGTCGCGGCCGGCTTTGCGGCCCTGGCGATCTATCAAAGGTCAGCGCTTAGGTTCAACAGCTGGGCCGCACGAATTACCGACCGAAAGATCATCCCGAACAGGCTGCGGCGAATATTCCTAAGTATTTTGAAGCAGCTTTCGGCCGCACTCAACATACTTCGCGATTGGCGAGAAATACTATCGATCGTGGTTTGGACTCTCCTGTTATGGCTGGCGATCGCCGTACCGACATGGCTCGTCCTGCTCGCGTTCGATCTTCCGTTCACGTTCAGCGACTCCCTTTTTATTATGGGTTTTGCAGCAGTAAGTTCCGTTGTCCCGACTCCGGGCGGAGCGGCTGGGGCATTTCACACTGCGACCGCCGCAGCTCTTTTATTTTTGAAGAATGATATCCCTTATGAGGCCGCGGCCGCAGTTTCCATCGCAATGCATCTCGTCTATTTTGCCCCGGCTGTTATTTTCGGTTTGTATTATTTCGTCCACGGCGATATAAGTATCGAGAGGCTAAGAAGCCTTCTTTCAAGTGAACACGCGGTCGAAGAGATCGAATCAGAGGCTCCTGAGCGCGGAAAAATGACAACCGCTCTTTGATGATGAAACGAACCCGTATATACGACATTTATGCGATGCCCATTTTGCGCACATCTTGAAGATAAGGTAGTTGATTCACGTGAAGCCAAGGGCGGCGATTCTATCCGCCGCCGGCGCGAATGCCTTGGATGCGGACGAAGGTTCACGTCGTATGAACGGATAGACGAAATTCCGTACATGGTTGTGAAAAAGGGCGGACGTCGTGAGATCTTTGAACGAAGTAAGATCTTGGCCGGCCTTCTCCGAGCTTGTGAAAAACGCCCAATATCCGTTGGACAGTTAGAATCGATCGTAGATGAGGTTGAGAAGACCGTTCAGGATTCATCCGACCGTGAACTAGCAACGACCGAGATCGGCAAGGTAATAATGAAGCGCCTAAAGGCACTGGATAAGGTTGCCTACGTTCGCTTCGCATCGGTCTATCTCGAGTTCGAAGACGTATCGGAGTTTATGACGGAACTCAAACAACTCGTCAGATCGCGGTCCGAAAAACCCACAAAACCAAAAAAGAAGTAATGATCCTCCCTACTTCGGTCGCGGGACGACCGAACCTCACCGAGATCATATACCAAATTGAGATGTCTGATGGAGGCTGCAGCGGCCATCGACTGAATCCGCTTTGCCCTTTTTTCTGAATTTCCATAAGATTAAAGGTTATGGTTGAAATTGAAGATTTCCCGGTCGGACTCGCTGAAGGCGAGGCGATCGAGCCCTTAATGCAGATTCCCTCGGAACTGCCGGTACTGCCCTTACGCGACATCGTTATTTACCCATTCATGATCGTGCCCCTGTTTGTCTCCCGCGACCGTTCGATCCGCGGCGTTGAACATGCGCTGGCCGAAAATCGAATGATCCTATTGGCATCGCAGAAGGATGCGAATAAAGAAGAACCCAATCAGGACGAACTGTACGAGGTTGGCACCGTGGCCATTATCATGCGAATGCTAAAGCTTCCTGATGGCCGCATTCGAATATTGATACAAGGCCTTTCCCGTTGTCGTGTAGATAAGGTCACGCAAGGCGGCGAGTATGTGAATGCTCACATTACGCCCATCAATGAACCACTTGCACCGGATAATTCACTTGAGGTGGAAGCGCTCGTACGCAATGTCCGCGGTTCAATGGAACGGGCAGCAAGTCTAGGAAAAAACATCTCGCCCGAGGTTCTTGCGATCATCGCCAATCTTGATGACGCGGGCCGTTTAGCGGACCTGTCTGCGTCCAATCTGGAATTAAAGGTAGAGGATGCACAAAGCGTGCTGGACATTTTTGAACCCGTCCCGCGACTTCGCCGAGTCAATGATCTTCTTAGTAAAGAGATCGACGTCCTAACGGTCCAGGCCGAGATAAATACGCAGGCCCGCGCCGACATTGACCGTTCGCAGCGGGAATATTTTTTGCGGCAGCAGCTAAAGGCTATCCAGACGGAGCTTGGCGAGGGGAACGAACTTTTCGAGGAAGTGGAGATGTACAGGGATAAGATCCTGAAGGCAAAAATGCCCGAAAATGCCGAAGAAGAATCGCTTCGTCAGCTAAAAAAGCTGGAACGGATGCATCCGGATTCGGCGGAAACGGCTACGCTTCGAAATTGGCTGGACATAATGACTGATCTTCCGTGGTCCAAAGCTTCGAAGGACAATCTGAATTTGAAGAAAGCGGAAAAGATATTGAACGACGATCATTACGGTTTGGAGCGTGTGAAAGAGCGAATCGTTGAGGCGCTTGCGGTTCGAAAGCTGCGTGAGAAACCTAAGGGTTCCATCCTTTGCCTTGTTGGCCCTCCGGGCGTGGGAAAGACCTCGCTTGGCCGCTCGGTCGCTCGTGCCTTGAAACGTAAATTTGTAAGGCTTTCGCTTGGCGGACTCCACGATGAAGCGGAAATACGCGGCCACAGGCGAACATACGTTGGGGCTATGCCCGGCCGGATCATACAAGCGATTCAGCAGGCCGCGACCAATAATCCCCTGATAATGCTTGATGAGATCGACAAGGTTGGAGCGGACTTCCGCGGTGATCCCAGTTCGGCTTTGCTTGAGGTCCTCGATCCTGAACAGAATTCGAGCTTTCGCGATAATTATTTGGGAATTACATTCGACCTTTCGAATGTAATGTTTATGACCACCGCCAATATACTCGACACCATTCAGCCGGCCCTCCGCGACCGAATGGAAATAATCTCACTTTCCGGCTACACCGAAGAGGAGAAATTTGAGATCGCAAAACGCCACTTGATTCCTAAGCAAATTGAGGAGAATGGTCTTGAAAAGGACGACATTCGGTTTGAACGCCGTGCCGTCGCCCGTATTATTGGTGAATATACACAAGAGGCGGGTCTGCGGCAGTTGGAGCGAGAGATCGGCAAGATCTGCCGGAAGGTTGCCCGCAAAAAGGCGGAACTCGAAACAGACTTTGAGATGTTCAAGGTTACCTCCGACAACGTTCGTGAATTTCTCCGTGCCCCGAGGATTTTTAATGAAGGCGCTCTAAAGAAAGACGAGATCGGGATCGTGACCGGACTAGCGTGGACCGCTGTCGGCGGCGACATCCTCTTTATCGAAGCCCTAAAAACGAAAGGGAAGGGCAAACTGGTGCTGACGGGTCAACTCGGCGAAGTGATGCAAGAGTCAGCGCAGGCTGCATTTTCCTATGCTAAGGCCCGGGCGGGCGAACTTGGGATCGATGACGAGGATTTCGAAAAGTTCGACATACATGTGCATCTTCCCGAAGGTGCGATTCCGAAAGACGGACCCTCCGCGGGTATCACGATGGCATCAGCTATCGTGTCTGTATTATCGCGTCGGCCTGTTCGGAAGGACGTAGCGATGACGGGCGAGATCACATTGAGGGGCAACGTCTTACCGGTAGGCGGAGTCAAAGAAAAACTGCTCGCGGCTCGGCGGGCGAAGTTGAAAACGGTGATACTGCCTGCGCCTAATAAACGCGATCTAGAGGATCTGTCCGATGAGGTGCGCGAGGATCTCAATTTCATCTTTGTCGAAAATGTCAGGCAGGTTTTTGAAATTGCTTTGCTTTCGGCGAAACCGAAGGTCGAAAACACGCGGTCGAGGGCTGCCAGAAAGGCCTAAAAGTGGAGCCGGAATTAGCTTTGTAGGTTGGGCAATTATTGACTGGGGCTGGCCGCTTGTGTTAGTTTTGTAGCGATTACGCGCTTAGACGTTCGTTTTCATTTGAGGAACATTTTATTCACTCGAACGTTAGAAGCATTGACTAATGTTGATTAGGTCGGTTCAAATTCGCCCTAACCCTAAGGATAGACCAAGGAGTATAGACGACTTAATGATAACAACCGTCTGCAAGTTTTTAGGTATTGCTGCATTTATAATTTTTATCTCGAATTCAATCGTTGTAGCCCAAGTTGTAAGCTCTTCATCGAACTCTCAAACCGTTACGCCCGAGGTAGCAAGGGCCAATCTATTGGTCGCGAAAGTTCTTGAAGACGCCGGCAGGGCCTTCAAGGACGGAATGACCGCCTTCAAAGAAAATAAGCGTTCGACCGCCGGTGAGAAGTTCAATAGATCAGTCGAAGTTTTTCTGTATTCGACATTGAATGTGCAGAAAGACGCAAAATTGCGCGAGTGCTATAACCAACTGATCGAGACGGTTTACCGGATCGAATTTCCGTCGGACACTCAAGTTCCGCAAATTCGCAGCCTGTCGGCAACGTGTAGTTGGAATTGGAACAATGACGACTATCAACTAGCCGATGAGGTCGCGCTACTTGTAAAGCCCGCATCACAAAAGGCCGGAGGTCAGAACGACCCTTTGGTCGCGTCAGTGGTTGGTGGGTCGAGCCAGCCGGCCGAGTCGATCATTGGGTTCAACGAACAGGGATTTGAACCGTCGCCGCTCGACGAGCTCGCTAAACTGGAATTGACCGTTGAGGAACAACAAGTCGACAGCAGCCCGGTTGCCCAACAGCAGTATCAATACATTCAATACGCCGTCGCAAACCGTTCGCTTGGATTTAGTTTCCAGGTGCACCCGATGATACAGCAATTCATTAACTACTATCGCGGGCGGGGACGCTCGACGATGGAGACCGGATTGTATCGGTCGGGTATGTTTATGCGGATGGCCCGACGTATTTTTCGTGAAGAGGGAATTCCGGAAAACGTCGCGTGGCTTGGTCAGGTCGAAAGTGCTTGGAAGCCAACGGCGATGTCATGGGCGGCCGCGTCCGGGTTGTGGCAGTTCATTCCAGGTACGGGCTCGAGGTTTGGCCTTCGCAGAACAGCGTATGTTGACGAACGCAACAGCTTCGATGACGCGACACGCGCATCGGCACGCTATCTGAAATTTCTTGCGAACCGTTATGGAGGTAATTGGGAACTTGCAATGGCAGCGTACAACTCGGGCGAGGGCAATGTTGACCGTGCTATCCGCCGAGCAGGTGTTGCCAATTTTTGGGTGGCATATCCCTATCTGCCGAGGGAAACACGGAATTATGTTCCGAATATTCTCGCCACGATCCTAATTGCGAATAATCCGCAACAGTATGGTTTTGGCCACGTCCGACCATCAGCTCCGCTGACGTACGATCGTGTTCGAGTGCCGCCTTCGACCAGTCTTGCGATTTTGGCGCAGGCGTCTGATACGAGCGTTCAATATATGCGGTATCTAAATCCGCAGCTTCGGAGCAACATGACGCCGCCGGAGCCATATGTAGTAAACGTACCGCCCGGAAAATCAAATGGAGTAGTGGCGATATTACGACGCGGTCCAGCATCGAAGATCAATAACTCGAACCTTGCGAATACGTCCACCGGCGAAACGTGGCAAACCATCTCCAACCGTACCGGCGTGACCGTCGCTGAGTTGATGGCCGCAAATCCGGGAATGAAGTCGCCAAAAGGAAAGGTTTTTGTGCCCGTTGCAGGTAACAGGGTGCAGGCGACCAGTTATTCTAGGCCGACAACTCCGGTTTCCGCGTCGATCGAAAGTAATATCAAGGTCGTGAAAGCGCAGTCGGGTGATACCGTCGCGAAAGTCGCCGCCAGACACGGCGCAAATGCTACCGAAGTCGCGAAATATAATGGTCTGCTGCCTAATTCAGTTCTCGGAGCAGGACGCGAGATCAAGATCCCGGGCAAATAGGCCGCGTTTCGATTTTTCAGTAATGTATAGCCAAGTTTGAGCCTTCAGACTTGGCTTTTTCGTTTTATTTTTGAAACCTCTGCTTGTGAGGATCGTCTGGCTCTCAAAGAACTTGGACGGTTTCGGCACGCATTCCGCTCGTTGAGCAGGTAAGACTCGGAATCGCGAAAACGATCCTCCAAGCGAATGGCCAATACTGGCCGTTCTCGTCCTTTGAGCGTTTTCGCCCCTGTCTTACTGGTCTTATTCCGACTGTGTTTGCACCCTTTCCACCGGTGAGACCGGCGTCGTTGATCCGCAATTGACATTAGTTGCGGGGTGACGCTAGACTCTTCTCGATCCTACGATCAAGAACCAGGTTTCCCATCCATTCGGGAGTATTTTAGAATTTATGTTCGAAAAGAGTGACCGCTCGGCGAGGTGTGCCGATGGCGGTGATGTTGTATCTGAGGGTGCCTTCGCGAGGCTTACATCGCATCGGCCGGGGCTTTTGGCGGCGGTCGTAATGGTGTTTGTTGCGCTTGGTGCGTTTGGTGCCGGGATGAGGTATCGACTCGACGCGTTTGATATACTTGGCTTGTGACGGCTCACAAGCAAACAACCGACGGAAACGCCTATACGACCGCCTATCTCTATAACCTTTCGGGAGCTTTGACCGAGGAAACGTACCCTAGCGGGCGTATTGTGAAAAACGATCTCGATAATTCGGGCGATCTGGCAAAGGTCAAGAGTAGAAAGACTCCGACGGACATATTCAGGCCGTATGCAGGCAGTTTCAAATACAACGCTGCTGGTACGGTTTCGAGCATGAGGCTTGGGAACGGGAAGT
>JBAUGL010000057.1:0-29951 GCA_049679665.1 Pyrinomonadaceae bacterium
AAGTCGACGAAAGCACAATTACGAGAGACGTTTCGCTTTTACTCCAATCCACATCCGCAAGTTGAAGCTTCGATCCTGTTTTAACACCTTTACTCTCTACGTTCTGTGATTCGGATGAAGTGGAGAACAAAAAGTTTTTAGCTGCGACCACGCCCAATAACATTGCAACCAAAATGATCGCGATGTTTGAAGCGGTGTGGATCCTTTTGTGCAAAGCGTTCATATTTTTCGCGCCGCCTTTTGGGTACATTCGGACGTTAGAATTTGAGCCGTGATCGAGCTAAGTCTAGCCCCCCCCGCATTTATGTCAAACGCGCATCACACTTTTTATGATGAATTCGGTGGACGGTATGGATGGGCAAGGCCGTTCCGGAAAAGGGAATTGCCGATTATCTGAGGCACAAAAAGATGTCGGCATCTAAAAGAATATGCCGGAATATAAAGAAGGCGAACCGATGACCTTGTCGACAAAATAGCGGAACGACCTTACCTTCGAAATACAACTCGGGCGTTTCCCGCGTTGCCGTTGACGTCAAAAACACGAAGAGTGATCGTATGCTCGCCCGGTACGGTTGCCGGAATGTTGAAAGTGTAAGATTCGCGGCTTCCATCCGATATGCCATCGTCGGAATAGACGGGACGCCAGTCGCCGCCATTGACGCTATATTCCGCTCGGGTCAGGTAGCTTGCGGCGTCGGCAGCAGTAAATGAAACGCGTGCCAGGTCGCCAGAAATCTGAGGGACAATGCCGCTGACAACCGGCGCGGTATTATCGAGATCAATCGGCTCGCTGACCTTATCACCTGTGAGTGCGGCGGGCAGCGGGTTTGACGGGGCATCTTTCGCAATTATCTTGAAGACATAGCGCCCGTCCGCGAGCGATTGCCCATCCAGCGTAAAGAAGTTCTCGGAAATATTTTGCCGCAAGGTTTTGAATGCCGATTCGCCGACCTCTTTATACTGAACGTCATAAACCATACGGTCGCCATTCCTGTCCTCGGCCGTCCATTGCAGCGACATGGCTCCACGCTGGTAAATCTTACGCGGCGGAACGGCAACGATCGGAACACCAAATATCGCGGGATCCAACCCGGAAAGTTCGATGTTCGGATCGATCTGCACAGGCGGCGTTGGCGCTAGCCCGACGTTGGTCGGGAGTTGATTGATCTCCAAAACCTCGGGCGCGATATTGTTTGCGAGGAACGACGCATTGACCTCGTTAAGAGATGGCGCCGGGTTGCCGTTTTTCAATACTGCCCGCCACTGCAGGAACTGTGCCCCGGGGCTAGATATCTGGGCACCGAGCTGGTCGGACATGGGCGGGCTCCATTCGCTCCAAGTTTCATCGGGTCTCTCGGTATTGCCGCTACGAGTCTGGATCGATACGCTGCCCGATGAGCGCCACCAAATCCTACCCCATTTGGAGGGTGTTTTGGCATCAAGAACGGCGGATTCATAGCTGCCTTCAGCAGCCGATCCTCCGCCGAAACGGAACAGATTACCTTGATTGCTGGAAGTCGCGTAAAGATCCTGGCCTAGCGCCCCGATCGTCGACAGCAGATTCGCTTCAGTCTGCAATACCAGGGTCTCACTCCCGGTATTATCTATATTAAAAATGCGCCCTTTGTCAGAGGTTCCCAGAAGAACGCCCCTGCCCGTCCGATCCGGAAAGATCGAAAATCCCGCGATCGTTTGCGATACCCAAAGGACATCGGAACCACCCGGAGCAATGCGATAAACGGCTGATCTCGCGCCGGTCAAGTCATAGCGGCTTTTTACGGGCGGTTCAGGCGCAGATAGATTAGGCTTTGCAATAGAAACGGCTTTGCTTTCTGCAGCCGCCGGCGTCGCAGTTGCCTCTGTTTTTGAGGCTGAGAGAGATTCACCCAAGGCCAGCACGTAGATAGATCCGTCCTGTCCAAGTACGATCTCGTGTATCTCACGAAGGGTCGAATCCAGCAGGCCAAAGGGCCTTCCGCCAGGGCCGAATTTCATTACGAGTCCATTCGAGTCGGTTCCCGCGTATAGGTTTCCCTGACCATCGGCCGCCATCGAAATAATGTGTGTCTCACTGGTGTCGAACAGGAGGGAAGTCTCGGGCGCGGCGTTAGCGGACCTGATTCGATAGATCCTGCCGTTCTCACCAGTGCCAACGGCAAGGCTGCCGTCTGCCATTATTGCGAATGACCAAATGTATTTCTCTTTTGGGTCAAAATATACGCTCGATGTGCCAGCCGTATCAACGCGGTACACCTTGCCATCGGGCGATGTGCCGACGAAAAGAGTTCCGTCACGGCCGACCGCCATTGCGGACACATTGAGTTCGTTCAGGTCGGCAAAGAGTGAGCCCCGGCCGCCCTGATCAACCTTGAATATTTTTCCGTCGCTCCCCGTTCCGAGATAAATGTTACCCGCAGCGTCACAGATACTCGACCAGATGTACGGCTGGCCGGTCTTATATACTTCGGCGAGCCGCGGTGAGATCGTGATCGTCCCGTTTTCGTCGATCGAAACACCTTTCGAATCACCCTTTAAAACGTCGGACCGAGAATTTATGGACCATACGGACGGTTCGGAGGCAGAGCTCACGAGCGAAACTAGAAGTGTGAATAGTATGAGTAACAGGTTGCGTTTCATTAATTTAAGTGACGAATATTGAACTGAATAGGTAAATATAACCACAATTCGGCACAAAACGCACTCAGTTTGGTACTCGGTATATTCTCGCCATCAGTATTGGTTTTCTCCCTCGTTTGTGGTAGATGACTCTCAATTGGCCAGAATGAAAGGGCGTCATAACCAGCGGTCCACGTCCACATGTTCCCAATGAGGAGCGTCGCCAACCAAACTTGAAGCTTCGTAAGAACAATTCCTGATGTGTTTTCAATGATTAAATCTGTTAGGAAAAACCACTGCGGTATCGCTTTTAATCGAACCCTCTCAGAAAGATTGATCTGCAAACGCCTCTGCGATCGCCTTGGTGAAAATCTCCGCTCCCGCACGATTAAGGTGATATTCATCGCGAGAAGTTTCTACGGTGTAAAGCGATTCGTCGAGATGAACTGCTCTAATTTTATATTTTTCGGGAATCTTATGATACATCGGTGAAACCGTATTGGCTTCGTTGTCTGTTAGCAACCGCGGCGGAACGAAAAAATAAACCCGAACATTCCTAGATTCTGCGGCTTTGAGCACATTTTCTATTTTTCGCCAGTACTCGTCGTTTTCCGTACCGGGATCGTCAGCCTTTTCAACGCGCAGCCCGCGTAGTTTCGTCCGCATCAACTCTTGTTGAAATGTTTCCCGGCGACCGTTCTGTCCATGCTTATCGATCCAACTCCCATACCTCAAATCGAAATCGGATCGTCCGATCTGAAATTGTGGTCTGAAGAAAAACGTTGCGATTTTGTTAGAAGAACCAGATAGCTCTTTCAACGAAAAAAAAGTTGATCCATGTTGGTAATCCGGCAAGTTGAAACCTATGAAATTCGATACGTAGTCAACTCCGCTAAGTTCGATGAAAATGTATTTGACAGACGGTTTGTTATTAACGATTTCCTCGCCCCAGGCCAAAGTTTGAGGCGGCAATCCGCCATCTAAGCCGAAGTTGTAGCTCTTTGTACGGTAATTTGCCAACGTATCGAAATAATGCGTTACAATCGCGAATTTCGTCCGGCTGGAGCCGATGAAAACGGTGTTGTAATCCTGTTCGGCGAGTTTCTCGCGGCGGTATGTCAGTTCGTCTTTATAAAACGCGTCGAGCGACAGCTTTATTAAAACGAGCAATATCGAAAACAAAAATATTCTTTTTATCAGTTGAAACATTTTTAGTAATTGAAATACATGAATCCGTTGTTTTCAAAAACGTCAATGTAACGAAGAATCGCCTGAGCGAGAGCGATGTAAATTATCCAGCGAAGCCAAGCTTGCTGTTTGCCAATAAACGCGTCGAAATTACGATTTTTTGGAATTTGACGATTTATCAGATCCATTAACGCCAAAAATACAATTGCTATCAAACAACTTTTAGCTTCTCGGACCCCGAGCAGATCTGTATTTGAGTTTAAGATGTTTCCTAGAAACTCAAAAGCCTTTTCCGGTGAATCCGTCCGAAAGAAAACACCGAAAAACGCTCCGACGTGAAAAACCAACAGCCAGCCGAGAAAGTTGAAAACTCTGCCGTTGACATCGAATCCGACCCGCGAAAAAAAGGCGGCACGCCGTTTTTGCGTTGCGTGTTCCATCACCAGCCAAACACCGTTCAAAATTCCCCAAACGACAAATCCCCAAGTTGCACCGTGCCAAATGCCTACGAGCAGGTAAACCAAAATAAGATTCAAATACAAACGGGTCTGCTTTTTGACATTGCGGCTCAAAGGGAAAAAGACGTAATCACGCAGCCACGAAGTCAAACTTCGATGCCAGCCTTGCCAAAAGATCCGCCGCGAAGGTGCGGCATAAACGCGGTCATCAAAATTCTTGGACAAAGTTATCCCGAACATTCGCGCCGAACCAACGGCAATATCCGAATAAGCCGAGAAATCGCAAAACAATTGAAAGACGGAAAATATCCCCGCGAAATAAATTAGAATTCCTTGAAAATCGTGTGGATTGGCATAAACCGCATCCATAAACTCGCGGAGTCTGTCCGCGATCACGACCTTTTTGAAAACTCCCCACAGAATCAACTGCAAACCGGCGCGGATGTTTTGATATTCAAACGAAACAGGCGACGATATTTGGTTCAAAATTGACTTTGCACGTTCAATAGGGCCCGCCAGAATATACGGGAAAAAAGCCATATAGACGGCAAGTTTTGCGATTCGTTCTTCCGGTTTCAGATAACCGCGATAAACATCGGCAACGTAGCTGATTGCCTGAAACGTGAAAAACGAAATGCCCAACGGAACTAGAAACGGTTGATTCGAGAGTGGATTGTCAAAGTCGAAAACGATCAAGAGTTCGGTCAGGTTCTCATTTAGAAAATTGAAATACTTGAAGAAGATCAACGGCATAAGCAACAAACAAATGGTTGTCGTTAGCCAGATTCTTTTTGGTTTGTTATCAGCAACCGAGTAGATCGTTTTCGCAGAGAAAAATGCCACCAAAGTCTCAAAAATCAAAATGACGACGAATGCGGGTTGCCAGGTCAGATAAAAAAAATAGCTTGTCGCCAGTAGCCAAAGCGGACGGACTTTGTTGGGCAAATTGTAAAAGGCCGCCGCCACAAGGCCCAAAAACAACAGATAGAGAACGGAGATAAATAACATCGAGTATCGGCAGTGAACTAAAAGTAAGGCCACCAGCCTCAGCTAGTGGCAATTTATCAGCCTCGTGTTTTGTTCACTATCCGGTCATCAACTTAAAAAAACGGGCAGCGTTTTCAAACCGCGATTGATAATTATCTTATCCCACTGATATTTTTGGTCCGGATTCAAGCGCATTGCGGGAAAACGCTTGATCAAAGCCGGCAGCGAGTGGAAAGTTTCAAGCCGTGCCAACCGTGCGCCGAGACAATAATGAAGCCCGAAGCCGAAACTCAAATGCGGATTCTTGGTGCGTCTGAAATCTAATTGTGCCGCGTCCTCAAAAATATCTTCGTCGTGATTGGCGGAAATAGTTGCACCCATAACAAATTCACCGGCTTTGATTTTTTGCTCGCGAATTTCCACATCTTCCGCTAGGACACGCGTCGTGTATTGACTTGGGCTGACGAAGCGAAGCAGTTCTTCAACCGCATTTGCAGTAATCGAATCGTCCTCGCGTAAGATCTGTGCCTGAAGCGGATTCTTGAGCAACAGCAGAACGCTTTCTCCAAACAGATTTATCGAAGTTTCGATGCCCGCGAAAAACATAAACGCAATGACTGAAATTATCTCCGATTGGTTCATTGGTTTTTCGAAATCTTGATTTGCCTCGAGCAGTTGGCTGACAAACGCCTCGTCGGGACGTTCCGATTTTTGCCGGATTATTTCGCCCAAATAATCGTAAAATTCACGTGCTTTTACTTCGTACTTTGTGAAATCGTTCAAGGTCGTGAACGGTTCGAGCATACTGTTAAAGCAATACGACCAACGACGCAGTTTGAAATAATCTTCGGCTGGCAAACCTAACAATTTGCACACGACTCTTGACGGAATAAAACTTGCAAAATCGCGGATGATGTCAACGGTTTGCAATTCCGCCAACAGTGCGAGACATTCTTCAACCGTTTCCCGAATTATTTCTGTCGCGTCGTATTTGTTCCAAATCCGTGCAACTTGCGAACGTAGTTCGGTGTGTTCTGGCGGCTCAAAAAACAGCATCCATTTCGCTGAAATTTCTGAGAGTCTGTCGAAATTGGCGTTTCCCGACAGTAATTTGCTTTTCAAACCGATGGTTTTGCTGACTTTGACAGTTTTGAAAATCGGATTCGTTAAAAAGTGTTTCACGTCATCGTATTTCAAAAACAGCCAACGTCCGTTGATTCCTTTGTGAACAGGGTTTTGTTCACGCAAAAGACGAAGATGCGCAAGCGGATCTTCCAAGTAGCCTGTTTCAAACGGATTCCAAATCGGCGGCAAATTACTAACCATATTCTTATGCAAGTTTTTCGGTCAGCAACCAATCGCTTAAAATTTCGATACTAGGAAATTCCCAGAATACGGTTGGGTCAAGCGAAATCTCAAGCCAATGCTCCAAATCGTCAACCAAAGTTACGATCACGATCGAATCAAGTCCAAAATCGGTGAACGGTGCGTCTGTTGCGATTTTTTCAGCTTGAGACTTTGTCTCGACGGCGATTTTTTCTTTCAGCCAATTTATTATTTCTTCACGGGTTTTCATACTTTCCGAATTCTTCCAAACTAGCTAGATTTTTCAAACTCTTCGACCGCCATAATTCGCGACATTCGTTTCGTCGAATCTTTCCACTCGTGGTTTTTGGTAGACTTGCCGGTTTTATTAAAACGATGTCGTAAGGAACAAGCCCGTGGAAACGGCTCAGCTCTGATAAAATCGCACTTATTACAACATCGGAATTCAAAGTTTGCAAAGATGTCCGTTTGATTTCCTGTACGACGACCAAACGTTCAGCATCTTCGATTTTCGCGGAAAAAGCCGCGCAGCCGTTTGGCATAAATGCTTCATGGCAATTTGAAATGCTTTGCTCGATGTCCTGCGGAAAATGATTTTTGCCGCGAATAACGATTAGATCCTTGATTCGGCCGGTAACAAACAATTCGCGTTGACGTAGAAAACCTAAATCTCCCGTGCGTAAAAATCTTTCGTTTCGGTAATCGATAAAAGTTTCGGCGGTTTGTTCGGTCAGATTCAAATATCCGTCGGTAACACTTTTCCCGGAAACCAGAATTTCACCGATCTCGTTTTCACCGCGCTCGGCGAAAGTTTCGGGATCAATGATTATCAGTTCAGTATCGCCGAAAGTTTTGCCGCAGCTAACCAACTTGCATGCCGTTTCGTTATCCGTAATCTCGATTCTATTTTCAATCAATTTCTTCTCGCAAACCTTGACGACATTCGGGGAAATTCCGATGCTCGAAGTGGTTACAGCCAAAGTCGCTTCGGCTAACCCGTAGCAAGTCAAGATCTTTCCTTCGCAAAACCCGACATTTGAAAACCGTTCAACGAATCGTCGGATCGTTTTCGCCCGGATCGGCTCCGAACCGTTGTATAGACAGTGCAGAGAACTCAAATCAATGTTTTCGAGTTCTTCGTCCGTGATGCGTTCCGTACAAAAATCAAAAGCAAAATTTGGCGCGCCCGAATAAGTCGCCTGATAGTCGGTTATCGCTCTGAACCAACGCACGGGCTTTTGTAAAAAATGTAGCGGAGACATCAAAACACTCGGAAAGCCGCTAAAAATCGGTTGAATGATCCCGTCAATCAAACCCATATCGTGAAACGAGGGAAGCCAACAAACGGAAACGCTCTCCGGCGTGTTTTGAAAACAATCTTTAATAATTTGCGAGTTGGCAATAATGTTTTCGTGCGTAACCATCACGGCCTTCGGTTTGCCCGTCGAACCGGAAGTGTATTGCAAAAAAGCCAGCTCGTCGGGCTTTGGCAAATCAAAGCGGGTCGAATCGTTAGATGGTGCGTTTTCAATGTCTTCAATCAAAATCCAATTGATGCCGATGCTTTCGAAAGCATCGCCAAACTGTTTGTTGAGATTTGCCAAAACCTTTCGATTCGTAATTCCAACCGTAACCGCTGCATCGCGGACAATTTTGTTTAGTCGTTCGAGACCCTGATGCTTAACTAAAATCGAGCAAGGCACGGCAACCGCGCGAGCATACAAACAACCGAAAAATGCTTTAACAAACGACAGCCCTTGCGGAAGGAGAATTAGAACTGCAGATTTTGGAACGAGTTTATCCGAAATATTGAGCGCGCCAACTCTCAACTTTTCCAGCGTAAGTACTTGGCACGATTCCGTACCGTCTTCGAGAAACGTAAAGGCCGTTGAGTCGTCACTTAATTCGAGATGTCTTTCGACAACTTCGATAATTGAATTCATGATCGTAGGTTGATCAGATCAAATAGGATCGAAAACGCTTCTGTCAACAACTATCCACTAAAGCACGACAACCACGAAATTACCTATTTTTCATGCATATAGTATTTTCAGGTGAACTTCCCAATCGCATGATTTGGTGTGCCGGCAGCCGAAACACTAGTTGCATCAAATAAACACGCCAGATGAGATGACTACCTAACGGTTTTGTCGGTCTTTGAGCGCTTCTCTAAGTTCTTCAGCATCTCCAGTTATAAGGCGAGCACTGCGCTCGCGAGTCAGATACGCCCAAAACCACTCAGAAAGCACGTAGAGTCTATTCCTGAAGCCGATCAAGAGCACCACATGGAGGAAAAGCCACATCATCCAGGCGATCCATCCGGTGAATTTCCAGCCTCGAATATCAGCGATAGCCTTGCTGCGGCCGATCGTCGCCATTGTACCCTTGTCTAAATACCTAAACTCTTTGCGCTTCAACCCTTTAAGTTCGTTGAGAATATTATTCGCCGCGTGCGAACCCATTTGCATGGCCGCCGGTGCCAGGCCAGGAACCGGTTCGCCGTTTTGCTGTATTGCCGCAGCCATATCGCCGATAACGAATATGTTGTCGTGATCGGGCAAGGAAAGATCTCTTTGAACTAAAACGCGTCCGGCACTGTCCGTCTCGACGCCAAGCGCCTTTCCGAGCGACGAAGCCGCGACGCCGGTAGCCCACAGCACAACGTCACAGTCGACCCATTCGGATCCAACCATGACCCGACCGGGGGCGATGTCGGTTACAAAACTGTTCAGCCTAACCTCAACCCCGAGCTGCTCGAGTTGTTTCTTCGCACTTGCCGATAGATCCTTTGCAAATGTCCCAAGTACGCGGTCTGAGCCCTCGAACAGCGTTACACGAGCCTTTGTCGTGTCAATCGCCTTAAAATCCCCCGAAAGAGCTTGTCTTGCTATATCAGCGATAGCGCCGGCGAGTTCGACTCCAGTCGGACCACCGCCGACTATTACAAAATTCAGTTCAGGCTGTTTGCCGCTAAGATAAGCTTCACGCTCGGCCATTTCGAATGCCAGGAAAATTCGCCGCCTCATATCAACGGCATCTTCGATGGTTTTCAGCCCAGGAGCCGCAACTTGCCAATCGTCGTGTCCAAAATACGAATGCCTGGCACCCGCCGCAATGATCAGGTAATCGTAATAAATTTGCGACCCGTTCTCGAGCGTAACGATCCCTTTAGCTTTATCAAAACCTTTGGCTTCGCCCAGTAACACGTCTATATTCCTGGCTTTATGAAGAATTCGGCGGATCGGTGAAGCAATTTCGCCAGGGGAAAGGACCGCGGTTGCCACCTGATAAAGCAGCGGTTGGAATGTGTGATGATTTTTGCGGTCAATCAAAGTCACGGCGACCGGTTTATTTGCCAAGGCCCGAGCCGCCCACAGGCCGCCGAATCCGCCGCCAATAACAACCACTCTAGGTTTGTCTGTCATAGATCCGCCATGCTAATAATACAAACGTCCGAAGTGTGTGAAATGTTTCACAATATGTCGAACTTAGGACCCGATATACTTCGCATACAGCGACCTGGCAATTGAGACATCGGCAGTACCACGTATTATCGCTCGTGAATCGCTAAATACCGTTAGTTCATAACCTTCGACGTTTAGTCGCACAAGGTATTCGTTTTGTTTTACTTCGGCGATACTCGACAATCGATCGGCAAGTCTCTCAAGATCAATATCCCGTCTTATTGGCGAAGCGATCTGAACCGCGTCACGGCCGCATAAGATGGCTGAGAATTCGTCGCAGCCGGCATCAAGGAATTCGAAATTCCTCTCGCCGCAGGCCCTGCAATCCGGGTTTGGACCTCCGAGTGTTATCGTCCGCCATTCGTTTTTCCACACATCGACGTGTGTCAGCGTGCGATGGAGATCCGCAGCATTCCCGGTAAGAAGTTTTAGCGCCTCACTGACTTGAATCGACCCGATAACCGATATTATCGGCATTATTACGCCGGCAGTTTCACAAGTCGGCGAACTACCGGGATCGGGGATCTCTTCGAATATGCACCGAAGGCATGGTGTCTTATTCGGAATTATGGTCATCGTCGAGCCATAGCTCGACACCGCGGCGCCGTAGATCCATGTCTTGCTGTGTTTAACGCATGCATCATTGAGCAAGTAGCGGATCTGGAAATTGTCTGTGCCGTCCAGCACCAGATCGCAACCCGCGAGCAGGCGCTCAATATTTGAGTTATTGACATCCGCAATGATCGGCTCGACGTCGACGTCGGAATTGATCTCGGCGATCCTCGCCTTCGCGGCAGCAGCCTTGGGGAGACGGTCCTCGGCATCGGCTTCTTTGAAAAGTGTCTGTCGTTGAAGATTGGTGAATTCGACAAAATCGCGGTCGACGATTCGAAGCCTTCCGACCCCGGCTCGAGATAACATCTCGGCATGCAATGACCCTAAGGCGCCGCAGCCGACAAGAAGCACGCGGGAATTCAACAGTTTCTTCTGACCGGTCGTGCCGATTTCCGGAAACAACTCCTGACGGGTGTAGCGATCGCTCATCTAAATAGTTTTATCACGTGCTAAGGCGAATTCAGGTGATTTTCGCGACGACGACCGACCGCATCGTGTCGATCGGGGCATCAATTCCCATCCAAATCTTGAATTGGTCGGCGGCTTGGCCGATCAGCATATCTAACCCGCCTATCACTGCAGCGCCCGCGGCCTTCGCTTCGCGGGTCAGAACGGTTTCGACAGGATTGTAAGTCAGATCATACACAACTTTTACACCGGCAAGCTGATCTGCGAAAGCGATCGATTCCGATTCCCGGTCGCCGCGAACGCCGAGAGGCGTCGCATTCACCACAACATCAAATTTACGAAGATCGGTATCGAGAGTGAGGCGTTCTAAACCCGTATCGAATTCATTGGCGAGGCCAATTGATCTTTCAGTATTTCGTGCAAATATTGTAACGCTGGCCGATTCTCGAACGAGGGCGTAAATACAGGCTCGAGCGGCACCTCCGGCCCCGACGACGGCAACTTTGGCCCCTTTGAGGTCGGCGAGTTTTTCTTTTAACGGGATAATGAATCCGTCCGCGTCCGTGTTAAAGCCGTACGTCTTATTGTCTTCGATTTTAACAGTATTTACCGCACCGATTGCAGCTGCGGTCTTGTCGACGTGATCCAGATGCCGGATCACACATTGCTTATGCGGGTTAGTCACCGCAAAGCCCTTAATATTAAGGTCGATCTCTCGTGACCCCGCGTTGACCATCCTACCGAAAAACTGGTCGAGATCGATGACCTGGAACGGAACAAAAACAGCATTGGAACCGGCCGCCTTGAATGCAGCGTTGTGGATGAATGGCGACATCGAATAGGCCGTATTTCCAGCGACTATGCCATATACGCCGGTATCGCGATCAATATTCTTCACGTGATAAGAATCCAGCAAATCGCTCGCGGAAATTTGACCTGGCGCCGTGGCGAGGCCGAGGTCAAGTGAAGCGTATGTCATGAATGCCCCATGTGCCGGCCCGAGTATTCGCGTCCATTTTCCGGCTTCACCCATAGCGATCGGAACAAACGGTAAGCCGTCGCGGTTTGCTTTATTCAAAAGCTCCCAGACGGGAAGGGCGTCTGTCGCGTCATCGGCGTATGTCACGATCTTCACCACGCCAGGATGTTTATTGGGATATTTATCAAGGGCTTTTTGCGAAAGTTGCGCGTAGATCAACTCGAGGTTTTCAGGTACGCCGTGAAAATCGTGGAATGAATGAATGAGCTGGCCGAATGCAGCATCGCTCTGGCCCCAATTGTTCACTGCAAGATCATGCTCAAAATCGGCCCAATCAACGAACTCATATACTTTTGAATCGCGCCAGAATAGATGTCGCTGCTCTACGGTAGCCTCTGAGAGGCCACCCTGACCTCTTGGACGGTAAGTCGCGAGCAATTTACCCGAAAAACTACTGCGAACGTCTTTTAACTGCGACCAGAGCCGATCTGTCTCAGCCGGATCAATGCAATCAAGACGCAGTTCGATAACGTCTGCCCGTTCGGCCGCCCGCCGGACGTTGTCGATGAACTGTCTGGCCGTACCAGCGCAGATCGAGATGCATAGCCTTTTTTCATTCATATGTCATTTGGGCGTAATGACGCGCTGAGAAGGCAGGTTTACGACAAAACTCAGGCAAGTGATCAGGCAGATCACCACACCGACCGCCGCGGCAACTACGATAAGGGTATGACCGCTCTGTTTAACGGCGATACCTGTTAACCCCCAGGCGATTGCAAGCGGATAAAAGTAATTGTTCAATTTTACGCGTACCAGGATGCCCATTGCCGCGGCTAATAGGATCAGGAAGGTGCTAAATGCGACGACTCGGGTCGAGGCGTCATTTGGAGCAACGATGCCGGTGAAAACAAGAAGTGCAGCAAAATTAGCGATCGCGGCCACAGACACCCAGCCAAAGTAGAGGCCGAGGGGTGCGCTAACGAGCAGGAGATCCGCCAGCGTGCCGCGAGGGTGAAGTTTGAGGTTAACGTAATAAAGCGTCAGCATCAGGGCCAAAATGATCACGAAACAAACCCCGACGAAACCACGGTGCCAAAAAAAGATCCAGGCACAGTTTAGGACGCAGGTAAGAATATAAAGCGTCCGAACCTGCCGAAATCGCTCAGCATTTTCAGAGAACGATCCGTGAATACCAAAACCAAGCAGGCCAGCGTAAATAAGTGTCCAGATCGAAAACGCATAACCGGCAGGGGTCAGCAACGTCGGAAGTTTCGCGGATATCGCCGCAGGGGTCACGCCGTTGACGTACCCGGCCGCGGCAAAGTAATTGTATGCGGTCATAACCGCCGTTGCGATGAGAACCGGGACAAAGCTTAGGTTCTGTGGTTTCATTTGATTATTTTTGCTGCAACCTTAATTGTAGAAAAGCGTCGATCGAATCGTCAATTTATATGGCCGTTGGGACATGTTTGTATTACACTATTAACGATTTCGTATGATTATTACTGAAATTGTAAGTTTTAGCGTGGCTGGATTCCTGCGCGACTTTAATATTCCAACCAAATTAGTTGGATTATCGTCTTAAGGCTGTCTTTGGCATTGGGATTGCCTAACAAGAGCGGACGCACCTTCACCTTTCCCCGTGCGTAAGAAAAGGGAAGAGGAAAATCATTGATGAATACTTTTAAACGGACATTTTTCGCCATTTTGTTGGTCACCGGTGCTTCGATCGCGGTTTCGGCGCAAAATAATGATCAGAAGCGGCCGCCTAAGAAGGATCCGCCAGTAATTCACGCCCCGGATAAGAATCGCCCGAAAGAAGATAAGCCGAAGGGAGAGGATCGGGGGAAAAAAAAGCCGGAGTTGGCATCAATTATGAATTTAGGAACGAAGATTGAGCTGGCGTAGAAAACCTCATTCAACTTTGATCACAAGAGAAGACAGCCTTACTGGCTGTCTTTTTTGCTGCCTGGTGCCGACTAGAAGATTTGAACTTCTGACCTATCGCGTGTGAATCGCAACGGCGGGGCCACTTAGGAGGCGATTCGGCCGGTTGGAGATAGCAGAAACTGCTCCATTTGGTGCGGTAATTCGCCAGGCACTCACGTTACGAGCCTGACAAATTGACGATTTCCAACGGCACAGTCTTTGCTTACTTACCGATACTCACGTCCACTTTTCCAAACGCGAGTCGCTATATGCCAAACCAACAAAGAAGCAGCGGACTACTTGAGGACTTCGACGCTTACCCTATGGCGATTGCGCCGAGGCGGAGCGATCCCGTTCTATCGCATCGCAAGCAAAGTTCTTTACCGGCGAAGTGACCTGGACACATTCAGTGAGCAATGCCGCAGGAACATTGGCACCTCTGCAACGGCGGGCAAAGGTGTTGGCTCTTGAACCGTAAGCGGCATGTTTAGAAAGCTTTGGGTTGACGGTGGTCTTTATCATTTGAGCGCACCATAAACCTTTGCCCACGAACCGCCGCCATCCGAGCTTCGATAAATTGCGGAATGGCTTGCAAGCCAGATCGCATCGCCAAAGCACGCAACCTGTTCGAAACGGTCATCTTGCGGAACGTCTACCATTTGCCAGGTTGCCCCTTCGTCACCTGTCGTAAAAAGAACACCGCCGGGCGTGGGATTCCCATCTCGAACAAGCGTAAATCCGCTGACGAGTAACCCGCCGTCGCTGAAGGGATAAATATCGGTAATCGTCATCTCCTTCGATGTCGAAAATGGAACTCGTTTCGTAGACGCATCGCCATAAATTGCAAAGATCTCTCCTCCCGCAGTGCCGGCCCAGCATTCCCGCCCCTCCTCGCGACAAGCCAAGGCTGTGACATCGCTCGTAACCCCAAGGTCGACGTTAGTCCAAGTCTGGCCTCGATCCCTGGTTTGTGCGACCATCCCCTTGCGACCGTATAAAAATACGATGTCACGGTTGAGAACGGAGACTCCAAGCAGGTCACTCAGCTCGGTATCAAGCACCTTTTTCCATGTGCGGCCACCATCCTCAGTAGCAAACAGGCGCCCTAGCGTGCGGGCCCAACCGACCCTATCGTCTGCGAATATCAGGCCTGGTTCGCCAGCCAGCCCGAATCTGTTGTCACTATTATGTCCGACGGATGCCCAACGATCACCGTTGAAATGCCATACATTCCAGTCCGAATCCACCGTCCATCCCTGAGAAGGGCTGATAAAGCTCATACCCTGTACCCGCTGCTGAGCATCCACTACGTTGATCGACTGCCCATTTATAGAAATTCGTTTTAATAAACCTTTTCGAGTCAGCACCCACGCCTCATTCGAGCTCGTAAAAACTGCACCTGTCACTGGCGGAATGTAAGCGAGGTCGCCGTTGGAACAGCCCGAAGGTATCAATTGAATGGCTGCAATAACTAACGCTAGAAAGACCTGACTCTTCATGGATTCCTTTGCCTCCTCATGGCTGGCCGCCTTATTTTCCCTGCACCTTTTTCTCTCGGCACCGGAAACGCTGCTCACCGAATAACACGTCACGGCGGCGTTGGTCGTGGCGCCCGAACACGTCGTCACCGCGCTCGTGTCCATTCCGTCCCACGTTTCCGTGTGATTCGTATAGACTGGTGCGTCGGTAAGGGACGAGTCGGAGGCCATCGGGAAGTTATAAACTTCCTGTCGGCTCATCGTTCCTTGCGACACCGTACCTTGTGACGTGTCACTTTCTCCCGTGATGCTCATGCCGCGCTGCGACATAACTTTTGCGATCATTCCGTATGAAGAATAGGAACCAGTAGTCGGATTCGTGTCGCCGAACCAATAACCCGTGTTTGTCGTCGGATAGTAAATCGCGTCGATCAGATAAGGCGACCCCTGCGCGACAGATGTCGTATAGCCGGTCGCGAACGCATAGCTCAGGGTCTTTTGAGCATAATGGAGCCTGACAAAGGTCCGAGTGGTGCCGTTGTAGCCGGGTCCTTTTATGGCGATCAGCCTGCCTGACTCGTATTTGAATGTAATCGTTCGGCCCAGCGTATCGGTGATCGTGTCGATTTCCGGCCCGTGGTTGCCCACGTAGGCAATATTTATGATATTTCCGTGACGATCTGTGATTTTCGTCGGAAAAACCTGATCGAAGGTCGATGTCGGGCTGCCATACGTAATTCTGGTGCCGTCCGCAAGTTGTGCCTCGCCGCTCAGCGTTGTGCCTCCTCCAGACGATTGGTAGGTGCATCCATAGTCGACAAAGGACCCGTCAGTTGAATAGCCATCGAACCAGTGGTGATATACGCCACCGTAGCTCAACGTCGAGTTGGAACCGGCATATGAACGTCTCGTTCCGTCCGGTGTAACCAGCATGCAGCCTCCGCCGCTGCCCATATAGAACATCGTCCAAACCCAAGACTCCAGCCCGGAGCCGGATAGCCTGCGTCCGGATTGTAAGTCATTTCCGTGCCTGATTTGCTCCAGAGACGCGAGTTATAAGTGAGGTTAAGGTTGATATCGATGCCTCTGCCCGGAAGCGAGACGGCAGGCGTCGACAGCGTGAAGTTTCCATTCGCGGCGCCCGCGTCAGGAGCCGAACCCGCAGGATGTCCAACCGAATTGCCCGGATCGTCCGCAGTTGACCAGTTGCCGCTGTCCCAGCCTAGTGGATCGACCTGAAAAAAGAAGGGCGAAGCCGGTGCCGATGTTTCCGAAACATTCGCATCTGCGTTTGGCCCGCCGCGACGAGAGCCTTGTTCGACACCTTGCTGATCCGTATTATCCGCGATTGCTTGCTCAGCTAGCTTACGTTGCGCGGTTTGCTTCTGTTGCGGGTCTAAGCGTTCTTTCCGATCCTTGCGGGCCATCGCTTGTTGTTCGGCTTCGGAATAGACGTTTCGTGAGGAGATTTCTCGTGTTGTGAGTGCTCCGCTCGCGCGCCATTGCGCAACCTGCCGACGTTCCTCTTCGGTGCGTTCGCTGTCTCTCTTCCTGAGAATCCGAGATATGCCGTATCCATCATTTCGCCGGACCGTGATGGTTGTTTGTGCCTGCCGCCCTTCCGCCGAGGCCGTTACTATATACTCGCCCGGTCGAGTGGCCTTGAAATGTCCGTTATTCAATCGTCTCGGCTGCGAAGAGCCGTCCGCGTTCATCACCGTCCAGCGAAACATGACTCCACCAACCGTTTGTTCGCCGCCGACAGCTATCGCCGTAAAATCGACTTCTTCGCCCTGCATGAGCGTTATGTCACCCGGCTTTATCTCAATGCCGTCAATCCTGGCTCTCGCCTTATGGCCTTTCACAAATGAAAGGATCAAACTCGGCCAACTCTTGATGCCGCTAAGATCGACAGCAAGTAACGCTTGCTGTGCATCATGTGCAAAGTTCTCAGCCGAGACAACGACGAACCGCGTAGCCTCGGGTGCGGCAAAAGCTGTGTTTACAAAGAAAGCGACAATTAATGCAGCAGCAGATAGCCGGCTGGACAAACGAATACGCGCGGGAAAGTGACTAGACATAGTGATATTGAAAAAACTCTTCTCTCTAAAGTTTTAGGCCGGATTCTGGGACTTCTTGAGGAAGGACGAGACTCACAAGGCCGTTTTAGTAATGCATGATCTAAAACAAACTCGTTGGGAGTTGTTCTTGATACATTCTCGATGGTCAGTTTGACCGATTCAAAATATCAGAAATACAAAACTCGAAAAGTATTGTCAATAGCACTTGGAGAAATTTTTGATTCTTGTGACAAATTTTTTAGGAGTCAGAACCTGTTTTCCCTAGTTACCAAGTGGGATATTGAGTGGGACGATAGTCCCCCCGTTCGGCGAATGCCCGTAATCTATTGAAAATACTGGTGCCGACTAGAAGATTTGAACTTCTGACCTATCGCGTGTGAAGCGAGCGCTCTACCACTGAGCTAAGTCGGCTGATCTCAATAATTAGATCGAAGCGTCGTCAGCTTTGGCCGGACGATTTTCATCAGTAGCCTTGATCGTTCCGATCGAGGAATCTGTGTAGAAGTGTCTGGATCCGGTCGCCGTCACTCCTTCGGAAACCTGCGGATCCGCGGTTACAAAATAAAAGGCCGGTTTGGTTCCGGACGACGGAGTGACCGTGATCGAGAAGATGTAGCCGTTTACAACGGGGCGTTCTCCCTTGAATTTCTCATCGAGCGCCACGGCGGTTATCAATTCGTCGAAAGTTCCGAAATTGCCCTTATTTTTGGCGGCGTATTGTGCCTGAAACGTGCGTAGTTTATCGATCGACTGCGCGGCTGTCGCTTCGTTGCCGCTCTTGATCATTGAACTCCATGCGTAGCTGCCGACGCCGATCAACAACCCAATGATCGCGATAACGATCATTAACTCGATCAGGTTAAAACCGCGCTCGTCCGTGATTCGTGCTCTTAAATTCTTCATAAGTCTAAAATATCTCTGGATGCTGTCACGACCCCAAAATAGAGAAGTTCCAAAATTTTAGATGGAATTGTGCCTTCGATGCAAGTTGGCTCCAATCGCTGTCGATGAAGATTGCAAATAAACTAATGCCGACGGCATCAATAATCTTGTAGAATAAAATTAAGAGGTCAACGCCCGCAGATTTACGTGAATGATGAGAGATTGGATCACAACCAAATCCACCGCCGTTGATACTAAAACGACATTCGACGCTATCGGCAAGATCCGTGATCTCCAGGGCGCGATCGAACAGGTTATCAAAGGCAAATCTGAGACGGTCAAGTTCGCCGTGATCGCGTTGCTGGCTAAAGGTCATTTACTTATCGAAGACGTGCCGGGGATAGGTAAAACAACGCTGGCAAACGCACTGTCCCGTGCGTTGGAGCTTAGTTTTCAGCGTATCCAGTTCACCTCGGACCTCTTGCCCTCGGATGTGATCGGGCTATCGATCTATAACCAACAAAACGGAGAATTCGAATGGAAGGCCGGGCCGATCTTTTCAAATATCGTCCTTGCCGACGAGATCAACCGTGCGACGCCGAAGACACAATCCGCCTTGCTTGAAGCGATGGCCGAGGAACAAGTAACGATTGAGGGGATCTCAAGAAGGCTGCCACTTCCGTTTATGGTAGTCGCAACGCAGAATCCGTCCGAGCATCACGGTACCTATCCACTTCCTGAATCACAACTTGACCGTTTTATGCTGCGGCTGCACATTGGATACCCGAACCTTGAAGACGAACGCAGAATTCTTCGTGACCGGGAAAGCATTAACCCGCTCGAGTGGGTCGAGCCGGTAATGTCGCAGTCGGATGTCCAAAATCTGCAGCGATTGGTCGCTGAGGTTCGGTTTGATGAGGCGCTGCTCGACTACTTGCTGCAGATCGTGGACGCGACACGCCGATCTGATTCTTTGGAACTCGGCATTAGCCCTAGAGGAACACTTGCCTTATTTCGCTCCGCTCAGGCGCTGGCCCTCGTCGAAGGCCGTGATTACTGTATCGCGGATGACATTAAACGCCTTGTCGTACCGTGTTTTGCCCATCGCATAATCGTAAATTCGCGAACGTCCGGGATTCGGCAGAAGAACCGGGAAGCGGAACAAATACTTCAGGACGTTTTGCAAAGTGTAGCAGTGCCGATATGATCGGTGCGCGGCCGCACTTCCTCGGGCGGGTACAGAGTATTTTTTCGTGAAATTAAGAACGCTCAGTCAGTTATTCAGTCTACGCGATCTGCGAAATGCTTTGGCGGGATTGATCGTGGTCGGAGGCGGTATTGGGCTTTCCGCACTCATGATCTATGCACTTCAATCGGGTAACGACCGGTTTGCAGGTTTTGCGGTCATTGTTTCCCTGGTATTTGTTCTGCTGATCCTCGTCTTCGTGGTTCCGCCGCTGGTTCGCAGCGTCGGGAATGACGCTTCACAGTTAAACCTCCCTTTCGACTTTACTGCCGGCGGCGCTATTGTTTTGGGACTTATCGCAATAGTAGGTTTTTCGGCCTGGAATACCGGGAACAACCTGCTCTTCCTTATACTTTCCTTCTTGACCGCTTCGATGATCGTAGGGTTTTTCGCGGGAAATCTAGTCCTGAAAAAATTAGATGTGAAGATGCGGTTCCCTGAGACGATCTTTGCTGAACAGGAAACCCCTATTCTCGTCAGTCTAACAAACCGTAAGCGGATTTTCCCAAGCTATTCCATAGTCGCCGAGGTGCGCGGAAGAGACCGAGAAAAGTCTGTGGCGGCCGAAGATCTCGAACGTCTTTTACCTAAATGGATCGCGAAACGGCTCTCACGGCCGCCGGTGATCCGCAAAACGCTCAGTTACTTCATTTATATTCCCCGTGGCGGAACGGCGAACGAAAAGACGCATCACATTTTCCGTCGCCGCGGAGTATTCTTGATCAGGGATTTTGAGCTATCGACTAAATTTCCCTTTGGTTTTTTCAGTCACAGGCGCCGCCTGAGGGCCCGTGAAACTGAGCTGATCGTGTTTCCGCCAATCGATCCGCTTGACCACGAGATAGACAATCTTCCGCTCGAACAAGGCAAGTTGGTAGCGAATAAGCGGGGAATGGGACAGGATCTGCTTGCCCTTCGCAACTATCGTCCGAACGATGATCTTAGGAGGATAGACTGGAAGGCCACGGCTAGATCGCAACAGCTTACAGTCCGCGAATTCGCCGCCGAAGACGACAAACGTATCACGATTTTTTTCGATCCGCGGATTCCCGAGGCCGATCAGGTCATACTTTCACTAAAGGACAAGATAGGGAGGGAAAACAGTCGCGAAGGCTTTACGCTTTCCGAACGCTTTGAGTCGGGCGTTCGGCTGACGGCCTCTCTGCTCGGGCATTTTGCTGATCAACAAGCAGAATTCAGGCTGCTCATCGACGATGCAGCAGGTGAATTTGGCATAGGTGTCCGCCACCTAAACGAATGCCTGAAGCGATTGGCCTTGATCGAACCGAGCGTTGACGGAAATATTGACGAGTTGACGATCGAGGGTACGATCGAGACGTTTCTTGACAACCGAGGCGACAGCCACAACTTGCTAGTTTCTGCATACGGGGACACGATTTCGCCGGATATCGGTGAACGACTGCGAGTCATAGGTTACTGAAGCAATGGCCACAGACGAAAAAAATGGCTTTCTGTCATAAATTCGCTTCGAGCGGTGTATTCTTAGTGTAACGAGCATTTTTCGATGCTGAAATGAACGAAGGCACGGCAATATTTGTGGACATAATGTCCGAACAAACTGCGACGGCAGCGAAAGAAAAGATCGAGTTTGATGCGGCATTCATGCTTCATCACCGAACGGTGTTTCGCACCGCGCGCGGCGTCGTGCGCGATTCCGGATTAGCTGAGGATGTAACGCAAGAAGTCTTTCTTAGGCTTTACAAGAATATGGACGCGATCGCCGATACTGAGATGCTTCGACCCTGGCTCATCCGTGTGGCGCTAAACGTTGCGAAAAACACGCTTCGCGGCAAGATAAGGGCGAACACCCGCGACGAAAACTACGTCAAAGAGTCGGTAGTTAATTCGGTACTTTCCGTCGAAACGGAATTTGAAGAACACGAGGAAATAGCGGAAATACACAATGCATTGAACAAGGTCAAAGAACCCCTTAAAAGCTGCCTTTTGTTGAAGCAGCAGGGTCTGTCATACCGGGAGATCGCTTCGAGTTTATCGCTTAATGAATCGAGTATTGGTACCTACGTTGCCCGAGCCAGACAGGAATTTTCCCGATTTTATGGCAAGACCGGGAGGGAAGTGTTATGAACGGAAACTGTATTGAAATAGGGACGATCCAAGCGTTTTTGGACGGGGAATTGAACACAAATGCAACGGCGATGGTCACAAACCATCTGGCCGCGTGTGACGCCTGTACCCAGTCGCTCGCCGAGGCCGAGGAACAGTCAGCCTTCGTTTTTGCAGCGCTTGAACGTGAATTCGACACAATGGTTCCGACGCAGCGTCTTTGGAGCAAGATCAACGAAACGATCGCAATTGAAAGAAAAAGTACGCCGTTTTGGCGTCGAGTGTGGGTCTTTTTCGCCGTTCAGTTGAAGAATCCTTCGATCGCGGCTACGGCTTCGATCCTGGTAATCTTCAGCGTTTTGACTCTGATATGGACGAAGCGTTCCGAAGCGCCGATGAGTTATTCGCCGAGCATTGCGACGACCGTTCAGTCACCAGTTTCGAAATCGGATGTTGCGGCCTTCGCGCCCCCGAAATCCGCGGGGTCACCGGTAATTGAAAATGTTAGATCATCCGATGCCGAAGCAATGCCGAAATTTGTTGCAGCAACGAGTCGAGCACAAGCAGTTCCGGTCGTCGAACGGGCGATCTACAGACAATCACGACCAGAGCGCGTTGTGAACGCGCCAATGGTGGGCGGTCCCCCGTCCGAGTACGTACAAGGTGAAGAAAGCTATGTCGATACGATCGCAAGGATGAGCCAGACGGTAGATGTTAAGAAGGGTAACGTTATGAAGCCGTCACAACAGATCACCTATGAACGCGACATGGCCGTCGTGAATGATGCGATCAAGAAAATGCGAAACGAGGTGAGACGTAATCCGAAGAGCGAATCAGCGCTGCAAGTCCTTTATACGTCCTATCAAAATAAGATCGATCTAATGAATTCAGTATCACAGCGCGAAGAGCTGATCGCGAGTTTAAATTAAGAATGGCGAATTTTAGTTACAGTTCCGGACGGCTGCTCGCGGCGATCGCGGCAATACTTTGTATATTCAGTGGCGGAGTGATTTCGCAATCGATGGAACGGCAGACATTTGACCCGATCGAATCGGTTGTTCAAGCCGAGTCAGTGATGCTTTCTGTGAATCCCGCGGGGGGTGAGACTTATGAACGATCGATCGCGGTCGATCCGAAAGTAAATATTTCGCTGTGCGTATCACACGGGAACCTGACCGTTAATGGCTGGGACCGGGACGAGGTTAGAGTTTTTGTTAAAAAGGGCAGCAAGATCGGATTTAGAGCGGCGCACAAAAATATTAAGACAGGTATCGCTGATTGGGTTTTTGTGCTTGGTTTTGATCCCGGTAAGGAGAGGCCTGGCCAGTCGAACGAGTGTCTTTGGGGCAGCGATATCGAGATCGATGCTCCGGCTGGATCGACCGTGAACATAAAGGGCCGTGAAACAAAGACGGTGATCGACCGTGTGCGGACCGCCAACGTAAAAAACATCGGCGGCGACATCTCTCTTCGCCATATAAGTGAAGGTGTAAGTGCCCAGACTTATGAAGGCGACGTAATGCTCGAAAACTCTGGCGGCGCCATCTACCTAGATACTTCGAACGGGAATATCGTGGCGATCGCTGCGGGCCCGAGCCAGATCGGCGACATTTTCAAGGCTAAATCGAATAGTGGAGCCATCTCGCTGCATGAAATTGATCACAGGCAGATCGAAGTTTATTCGATAACAGGGGCAATCGTGTTCAACGGCGGATTGACTACTGGCGGCTCATATAGTTTTGGCACGTCAAACGGCGCCATAACGCTTGGAATCCCGCCGGATTCGTCCTTAATGGTGATCGCTTCATCCAGCTTCGGTGATTTCAAATCAACACTGCCGTTCAAATTGCTCACGGATGATCTCACGTCTGATGCCAAACGAACGGTTGGACAGATCGGCGCAGGCGAATCGAAGCTGAATCTAACGACGATCACCGGTGCGATCCGAATCAAGAAGCAGTAGGCTCGAAACCTCCCTCGTTCCGGTGTGGCCTACCGGATAACCCCGTTCGCCCGTACGGAATATCCGGCTCACCTAAACGACCATTCATCTCTCGCCTTTAGCGGTCAATTATTCTAAAATCAATAAAGAATCCTTACGCCCACTGTTCTATGCACATCACCAGGATCGAGCTTGAGAATATTAAGTCTCACGTTAATTCGACATATGAGTTTTCTCGCGGGACAACTGCGATCACGGGAGAAAACGGTGCGGGTAAGACAACACTAATCGAAGCAATAGCGTGGGCGCTTTTCGATCTGCTTGACTATAAAAAAGATGATTTCTTGCGTCGAGGCGAAAAGAAAGGGAGCGTGCGCGTTACATTCTTAAGTGGGTTAGATGAACGTGAATACACGGTTTACCGTGATACGGCGACCGGATATCATATTTACGATCCACATATAAAGACAAAAATTGCGGAAAAGAAGGATGAGGTTATTCGCTTCCTTTGGCAACATCTTGGCGTCGAGGCGGGGACCGATTTGGAAGCATTGTTTCGTAGAGCCATCGGCGTACCGCAAGGAACTTTTACCGCGATTTTTATGGAAAGCGCGACCGAGCGGAAAAAAGCTTTCGAAAAGCTTCTAAAAGTTGAAGAGTATCGAGACGGTGCGGAAAGGCTGCGTGAAACGTCACGGTTTATTGATGGGCAAGCCGCTGGAGTTCGTGAGAATGTCGCGCGAGCCGAAGGGGAATTGTCGAGTTTTGAAAGAATTAGTCAAGAACATATCGACTATGCGGCTCGAACAAAGGAACTTGAAGCACGACTCTCGGAGGTCCAAGACGAACGCGATAAGAAAAATACTGAGAATGTGGATCTCGACGCAAAAGAGAATCGTTATCAAGAACTGAAGGGAAAATTCGAATCAGTGAAGTTGGAGAAAACGGCCAGCGAAGCCGCGATCCGGCAGCACGAAAACGGTCTTGACCTTGCCAAGGGCGCGGCAGCGGCGCTTGCTCTCGTAGTTAATGAATACCAAAGCCACCAAGCCACACTCAGGAGACTTCATGAGTTGGAGCGCGAGCGTCTCGAACGCGATAGGCTGCGTGCAGAAGTCTCGAAAGTGGAGTCCGCCATTGTAAACGTACGAACGGAGTGCGTGAGGTATCAAGAGAACCTGAACAATGCCTTAAAAGCCCGCCATTCAATCGAAGAGTTGGGGCAAAAATTGACCCGTCAGGAGGATTTAGAGAAGGGAATAGCAGAGATCCGGAACCGCCTCACGAACGCTCGGGCGGCCAGCCACAAGAAATTACTGCTTGAAGCCGACTTGGAGCGACAGCGGGCGGTTTTTCGGGCAAATACGGCGAGGATCGATGAAGCTCAGATCAAGTCCGCGGCCGCCGCCGAACTCGGCGATCTGCAAAATCGGGAGGGTGAACTTATTACACGGATCGCCTCGCTTCGGTCTAATCTCGAACGTGACGAGGCTTTTCAGCGCGAGATAAAAAACGGGCTATGTCCATTGCTTTCTCAGAAGTGTCTGAATCTGAAAGATGGTGAAACGCTTGAAGGGTTTATCTCCAGCCAGTTTGCCGAGCTAAGAATCGAGATCGGTAAGCTTGAATCCGAACATCGGCTTGTTTCGCTTGATCTGGCAAATTCGCGTCAGGCGGCAATGCTCGCGGCTTCGGTTGCCGATCTAAATCGCAGGTCCGACGAGATACGCACCGAGGGCCAGCGTTTGAGGGCGGAACTCGACGACCTTGCAAAACGATCCGAAGATCCTGGTGCGGTCGAACTAGAACTGCGAGAATCGGAGACAAAATTAAACGCTCTCGATAATCCGCGAGTCAGGATAGGTTTGCTAAAGTCCGAAGCCTCGCGCGAAGGAGAATTTCGGGACAAACTGGGTGATATCGAGAAAAATCTCGAGCGTTTAGAGACGGACGGGCGGATACTGGCGGAACAATTGGAAAGCTACAAGGACCTTGATGTTCAATGGTCGGCCCAAACGGCCGAACGTGATATCACGGCGGACGCTTTTCGCACATATCTAGGAAATGAAGTGCTAGCGCTTTCAGTTGGAACTCGCGAATCCGAATTGAACAACGCACGGGCGGAATTGGCTGCGATTGACTCGAATTTCGTTAAATTTGCTGAAGCACTTGAAGTAGCAGCCAAAGGTTACGATCACGATCAGCATCTATCGTTGAGGGGTTCACTTCTCGAATCGGAGAAGCGGCTGGCCGAAGTAAGTGCGACATTCGAGGCCACCAGACGACGAGAGCTGCAATTATCCGAGGAGATATTACACCTGACTGCAGTACGGGAATCGTTATCAGTAGAATTTCTTGAGTTGGAGAGATTGAACAGGATCGGTGAGGCGACCAAATTTATTCGGGACACGCTTAAGGACGCGGCCCCGCGCATAGCTCGGAACTATGTGTACCACGTATCCGTCGAGGCGAACCAGACGTATCGCGAAATTTCCGGCAACCCTCAGCAGACGCTGAAATGGACCGAAGATTATGGCATCGTCCTTGAAGAAGACGGATATGAACGGCCGTTCGTCAGTTTGTCCGGCGGCGAACAAATGTCTGCGGCGATATCTGTACGGCTTGCGTTACTCAAACAGCTTTCAGACATTCGGATCGCATTCTTTGATGAGCCTACGACGAACATGGATCACGATCGTCGGGAGAATCTGGCGCTGCAGATCAGCAAGATCAAGCATTTCGATCAGCTGTTTGTTGTATCACACGATGATACGTTCGAAGCTTATGTGGATAATTCAGTAACGATAGTTGCAGGATGAGCGCGGCGATGACGAAAAACGTGACTATAGTTTGTGACGGCTCAAGTCTAGGTAACGGAAGGGGGATCACCCGCGCCGCGGCCGTTGCCGTGCTTGGGTTTCACGGCCATTGGCGCGGATTCGCGGAATACCTCGGCAATGCAACGAATCAGCAGGCCGAAATAGCGGCGGCCTGGATCGGGCTGAAAAACTTGAAAGAACCGTGTAAGGTCCGGCTTTTGACTGACTCTCGATACGTAGTAGAGACGATGACTGGAAACTTCCGAAAAAAGACCAATCATCAATGGTGGGAGAAACTCGAAATGGCGGCAAAAGATCATAGGATCGACTGGGAATGGACGAAAGGTCACGCTGGCCACGAGATTCAGGAAGTTGCGGACAAGATGGCTCGTAAGATGGCCGGGCTTGGATACGTTGACGAGGCGATCCTGGAAGAGGCTGTAGCTGAGATCGGGGTAATGAAAATTTGATGCGATTCTGTTTTAAAGCCAAATTGCAAATTTACGGGGCCTTCGTTCGAGGTCTAGTCCTTGGCCTCGCCATGCTGTCGCTCCTGTCAATCGCCGCGATCACTGGATTCGGTCAGCGCAGCGGTGCTCAAGGCTGGGTATGGCAGAACCCTCTCCCGCAGGGCAATTCCCTCTATTCAATACACTTTTCAAATGACCGACTTTCCGGGATTGCTGTAGGCTCTGAATCGACCATACTGCGAACCGACAACGGTGGATTTGAATGGCGTAAACAGAGTTCGCCGCTCGACGTAACTCTTTCAGGTGTTTTCGTGAAGGATAAGAAGAGCGCTATCGCTGTAGGTTCCCGAGGAACGATCCTATCGACCTTAAATGCAGGCGACGACTGGGAACAGGTTTCCGTTGACACCCGCGATCATCTCTACGGCGTTGTCTTTGCCGGTGAAGGTACGCTCACGGGCTGGACAACGGGTACTTATGGCCGAATCCTGACAACCTCAGACGGCGGAAATACTTGGAGATCTCAGGTTTCAGGTACTACCGAGCATTTGCTGAATGTCTCTGCATTCGATGAAAAAACCGCTGCCGCAGTTGGAACAAACGGGATCGTGGTGACCACTGTTGATGGTGGCGCCTCGTGGCGGTCAAGCCAGCCCTGCGGACGTCAGATAGTTTCCGCGATCGAATTCGTTTCAGCGCGAGTGGCCGTGGCAAGCGGGTTCGGCGGCTGCGTCACCAAGAGCGATGATGGTGGTGAAACATGGGCGAGAATAAACGTTTTCACACGGCCTGATTTTCTTGCAATCTCATTTTCTAGCGAGAAAAGTGGATCGATGAGCGATTCAAATGGGATGATGTGGCTTACCGGCGATGGCGGGATGACCTGGCTGCCGTTCAATATCAGGACAAATCCAAAACTTGTCTCGATCTATTTTTCGGATACCATGACGGGTTGGGCCGTTGGCGATAATGGTCTGATTGTGCGTACTGACGACGGCGGGATCAGTTGGCAGCGACTTTCCGCAGGCGGGCGGGAAGATGTGAATGACCTAGCATTTTTTGACGACTCGCTCGGCGTTTCCGTTGGTTCCCGCGGCAAGATCTGGTTGACGAACGACGCCGGCCGCAATTGGTTCCCGGTCGTATCTGGTACAGAAAAAAACCTGAACGGCATGTCTTTCATTAATAATAAGAATGGTTGGGTTGTTGGCGACGGGGGAACTGTACGCCGGACAATTAACGGTGGGGCAAGTTGGGGAATAGGCATCTCCGCGATTACTGAGGACCTATTCGGAGTTTCGTTCGTTAACGAAAAGCAAGGTTACGCAGTGGGCGCAAACGGTATGGTGATCCGAAGCAGAACCGGCGGCGCCTATTGGGAGCAGCTAGAATCCGGCACTCGCACCTGGCTTGAGGATGTTAAGTTTATCAGCGAAAAGATCGGCGTGATCGTCGGGGATATGGGGACGATCCTTCGAACCGCAGACGGCGGCGATTCGTGGGAGAAAATGAATATAAACGCGTCCGATAACATTTATTCGCTGTCGTTCTATGACGAAAAAATTGCTTGGGCGGTTGGCGCAAACGGGATCATTCTAAGAACAGAAGACGGCGGATTAACTTGGACCGATCAAGAATCGGCATCGCAATCAAATCTTTTCGCGGTAACGGCTTATAGCAAGGATTCAGCGATAGCAGTCGGCGAACTCGGCACCGTCCTTTTGACGGTCGATGCTGGAAAAACATGGGATACTCAACCGAACATAACATCAAAAGTCCTGCAGGCGATCGCGTACCGTGGATCGCGCGACATTTGGGTGGCCGGTCACGGCGGTACGATTCTAAAACGTACTGAACCGCTTTCTGGCCAAACTATGGGTTCTCCCAAGCTGCCTCCGGTATTGCGTACCGCCATCGGACGTCGAAAGCTTAAACCCCGGACGCCGCTTATCACGATCACCGACGACGGTGATATCCCACAAGCATCGCCACCTCCAAAGGAGCCCTAACGATCAACCCGGACTGAGATCCATTCGCCGGCCCGATCGATCTTCGGATGCAGGATGCTGAATTTCTCCAGTTCTCCGATGATTGCCGCTTCCTGCTCGACCAGGATCCCGGATAGCAGTAAGGTTTTTGAAGATTTTCCTAGCAGGATCTGAAGCAGCGGAACAATAACGTCGAGAGTAAGATTTGCGCACACGAGATCGAAGCGTGGTGGACCTGATGAAATGGAGCCGAGGTTAATGTCAATAAGGCCCGCGACACCGTTAAGAACCGCGTTCTTGCGTGCAATCGCTACCGCATCGATGTCCGTATCGCATGCAGCAATATGAGCCGGCTTTTCCTCGTTGGCCATCGCAACAGCGATAGCCAGAATTCCCGTTCCTGTCCCGACATCCAAAAACGACTGACCTGGAACATATAGTTCATCGATCGCCTTTAAGCACAACTGAGTCGTCTCGTGCGTACCGGTTCCGAATGCCATATTCGGCTCAATACGGAGCACGAGCGAGTCGGTTCGCGGAATCACGTGCCACGGAGCGGCGATTATGAACCGGCCGATAGTCGTCGCCGTCCAGTGCGTTTTCCACTCGGAGAGCCAATCTTCGTTCTTTACTTCCGCCATCCGAACATCGAGCAGGGACCGGTCGGAATGACCATAGATCTGCATCGCCTTGGCAAGTTCAGTTTTGACGAATTGTTCGCTCGGCGGGGCCTCAAAATAACCTACGACCGTTACCGGATCGCGTTCCTTCCCGGGCATATCATTGATCTCGGTTCCAATTGACTCCATTTCATTGAAAGCGAATTCTATCGCCTCGGCCGAATCGTGATCGACGACGACTGAAACAGAAAACCATGAGATCTCATTGACCGTCATCTGATTTGAAGCCTTGCGGAGACCTGTTCGGAGATTATCTTGATTCGACGATGCCGATGTCGTCGAGGTCCTGTTCCTTGTTGCGCCAATCGGC
>JBAUGL010000058.1:0-2063 GCA_049679665.1 Pyrinomonadaceae bacterium
TTCAAAAGAATCGGCGATGTCAAAGAAACAGTTAGGTTCTCTAAATGCAGCTTACCTTAATCCCTGGCCAAACTGCTCGGTTCCAAAAGCTCCGATGCCCTTCAAACGAAAGCTGAAAACAAAGCGGTTCTCGTTGCGGGCGCCGACATTGAACGTGTAATACTGAACAGCAACGGAGCAGCAATCGTAGGCGTATCCGAGTGTGTATAACGAACTGATGAGTGGCGAAAGCCTGGGAATGCGGCGGTTCTCGAAATCGAAAAAGAGCGACGTACCTGCGTACAATCCTTTGTCGCGATTTCCAATAAATATCGACGGACTCCATTGCGAGCCGCGAAGTGTTCCCGCTTCTTTGCCGCCCGTCGCTGCGTATTGCCGAAGCGAAGGTATAAGCGTTACGGCTCGAGTATAATAGAAAGTCTGAAAGATCTTGAGTAGACGGGTATCGTAGCCCACAGTGGCCGAGATCGCCCTTAGGCCATCTCCCTGCACACCGATGTCCATTCTCGTGTTTACGAAGATCGTTCTCTGAGGGCGGTAGGTCGCATCAACGTTTAGCGGTGAAAAACGCCGCGGCACACCACCGAAAGTGTAAAAGCTCATTGCCGTTATCGGAGCTATCTGGTTTCGTCGACCAGGAATCAACGCCCCGCCGAATGCCTTATCGAAGAAATATTTGCCGCGTACCGTCAGGGTAAAAAGCTCGTAGGGCTGAACGGAAAGATCGCTCTTATCGCCGGCACGGGTTTCTTGCAGGAGTGCCTGTGCTTCGTCGGTCACAGCCTCTGCAAATCGGCGTGTATAAATGCGGTTCGTGATCCCAAATTCGATCTCGTTCGTATCGGCGATCGTGTCGAGGTGGTCGAATCGGATGATCTTATGGAAATTGTTAACGCCCTTGACGTACCGATATGTCGCAAATGGCTCAATGACGTGACGAAATTGGAACTTGTCATCTTTGCCGTAGTAATTCCTTGCCAGCGCTACGGGACGCGCATCAAGTTCAAACTCGCCATACTTCCGTATAACGTCGCGGCCAACGACAGCGCGAAGTTCATTGAAAGAATTCGAGTAATACGTAACTCGGATCGCAGCGCGCCCAGTAAAATTTATATATTTGGTGGCAAGCGGCACGATCACCTCCGGGTGAATGTCGAAACGCTGACCGATCGCTGGTGTCACAACAGGGTCGGCGCCGCCGGTCATTAATCGGTAAAGATCAACACTATCAACGTCTTCCCGCCGTGAAACACCCTCAAGACTTGCCTTAAAACCGAAATACACCGGTTCAAGAAAAGAAAGCCTGGACGGACGCTTGTCAAAATGAATGCTCGGTAGATTGCGCGTCTTAACGCGAACGTTGGGGATCGATACGACCTGCGACCGGGCCAAAAGATTAAGCGTGTAGTTACCCCAGCTCTTGTTTATGAACCCCTGCGACACCTCGATCGGCGAGATGATCTGTTGGATACCATCGGAAAACACTTGTCTAAAATCGAGGTTGGATGTGATCCGGACGTCGGCCGCGGCGGTAAATCCATTTTGAAAGTAGTGGACGCCTTCAGCATATACGATCGAACCGCCCTGGTCCGGATGTCTTTCGCTTGCCTTCGCGCCTAGTATTCGATCCTTAACCGCATAGAATCCGAAATTGAAGAACGATCGAGAATTAGCCCGTGAACGTACGTCCAATCCGTAACCGATGCCGCGCGAGGCATAAAGGTCCAGCCGGAGTGTGGCGTCTGCAGACCTGCCTAACGGCTGGAAATAAGCACCTGAAACTCGAAAGCCCTTGTTTCTGGAATAACCGAAAGTCGGAGTAAGGAATCCACCACTGCGGTCACGCTTCTTGATCGGTATCGAGGCGTACGGCAGCGGCAATACGGGAACGTCTTTAACACGGAACTTTGCGTTTTTGAGTTTAATTTTGTCGTTTATCCGAATTCGGGCCTCGTCCGCGGTAAAGCTCCATTTGGGAACTGCCTCTTCGCAAGCAGTGAACTTCCCGTTCGTGACGACGACCTCATCGAGCGCGGTTCGCTCGACGCGATCCGCTGTAAAAT
>JBAUGL010000059.1:0-13124 GCA_049679665.1 Pyrinomonadaceae bacterium
CTTTAATTTCATATGTAAAAAACGACAACGCGACGCCCTCGAAACTTTTCAGGTTCGCGGGTCGAAAAAATCTACTTAGAGCTATTTAGAAAACGGAGATTATTTCACGCGCGAATGTGAATGCGCGTGATGATGGAAGTGATGGAAATGAAGAACTGATACGAACATCGCTACTATATTCAAAACATATTACCCCGGTTATTGCAACCCCCTCTTGCAAGTTTCATTGCGAAGGCGTATATGGAAATCTCGGCAGCTTCACCTTCTTCAATAAAACGTCACGAACTTTTGCCAACTCGAGCCTCACCTGACTGCCGTCGCGGTGGCCGCTCCGAGTTGCGGCTGATGTCCGAGCACTCTAGCCTTTCAAGCTGCGAATTTTTAGTGAGAAGCGCTCGATAGTCGCTTCAGTGACAAATTGGACACCGCGACTGATTGCGCTGAAAAGTAGCTAACTCTCGTTTTACAAAGTGGTTATTCTAACGCTCGACCTGATGATTGTTTATCATTGGCAGGCAACTCGAATTATGGATTTCGGCGCCGTAAGGAATTGTAGTAGTTAGACTTCTCGTTGCAGCGAGCGGAGTTGACCTGATGATTAGTTGATAACAGCTTGGGATAACTTGTTGCTGTAAGTGGCTGTATTTATTGAAGTTATATGGAGCCGGTGATAAGACTCGAACTTACGACCTGATGATTACAAATCGAACTGGGCACTTTTCACCGAGAGTCACACAGTGTTATCTACCTGCATTCATTACACTTACGCATTTTCCCCAAAATCCCATATCACCCCAAATCTGCACAGACTCCCTACATTTTTCACTACAGTGAGCATAATTGCATCAGGTTATTTCGGTCGGGGGTCTCCCATCGAATATCAGAAGTTTGCAGAAGAGGTTAAGGATTTTCATTGTCTCGATGGAGCTGGGCGCGGTGGTCGCGATACGTGGGTCAGCTACGACAACCGCTGTGCACTGAGCTCGTGAAATCGCGACGTTAATGCGGTTCTGGTTGAGAATAAATCCAATACCGCGGGAACCATACTCACCGAAGCTCGAGCATAAGGACAGTATACAAACGGGAGCCTCCTGTCCTTGAAACTTGTCAACGCTACCGACCCGAGCACCCGCTGGAAGCTGCTCTTCTAGCGCCCTCACCTGGGCGTTATACGGTGCAATGAACAGGAAATCCGACAGTTCCAGAGTTTTGGTCTCGCCATTCTTATCAGTGTACTTTCGCCCTACGAGGTCGCTGTAGACTTCGAGAACCTGCTCGACTTCTTCCTCACTATCTTGAATATTCCCGTCATGTTCGATTCCATGAAAGACGATTCCATATCCAGCATCGTGATCTCCCGGAACATCAATCGCCTGGTTCGCGCAATCTGGATGCGAATGAAGCCGTCCTTGGTAAACGCTTTCCGAAATAAACTCACAAACCGCTGGATGCATGCGTCGGGATTCTCCCAAAAAAATCCCGTAATCATCTGGGACAACGGAGTGAAATACAGTCGCGTCCTCACGGCTATTGTCGACATCCTTTAAAGCATATTGAAGTGCGGAAAGCCTTGCGTCCCCTGGATGAGCACCTTGAATCGGCTGCTCGAGCTGCATCTGATCGCCAAGCAACACCAGATTCTTTGTGCAGCGGGTCATAGCGACAACGTTCGCAAGAGGAACCTGCCCCGCCTCATCAACGAACAAGTAGTCAAGATCGTGATCCCAGTCAGCTCGCGAAAAAAGCCAAGCCGTTCCTGCGAGGATACCGTCGGAATACGCTTCGTAGGCCTCTCCTCCAGTTTTTCGACGAAGAAATCCGGGATTATCCTTGAAGACCTGTTCATCGCCACTGTCGCCGGCTTTAACTCCCACCACGGCCGTCCGTTTTCGCTGAGCACCCGGCCGCACCCCTTCACCAGATTCATTATCGCTTTGTGGCCATTTGAAGTAATGCCGACCTTCTTTCCGTTCGCGAGCAGAGCCGCGATCATATGTGACGCAGTGTAGGTCTTTCCGGTGCCCGGCGGACCCTGAATGACCAAACAGTCACCATTCATTTGGCGCCCAACCCTTATAGCAAAATCTGTCGTCGATTCGTCGTGCTGCGCCGGAAGTCCCGGCGGAGCCTTGCGCTTCAACAAGGATTCAGCCGCTGGGTTCAATGAATCCTTAAGCTGCGACTCGGCAACATTTGCCACTGCGTCGGGAATCGGATCTGGATTCACATACTCGTCAGGCACAAGCGAACCGCGTGACGGAAACTCCCCGCCAAAAACGTCAAGCGTCTTTTGCCCTGCTTTCAACTGCAACGAACCAGCAGCCAAATCGAGCGAAAAAAGGTTAAGCCTTGTTTCCTTCGCGTGAGGAAAAACGACGCTCTTTCTCTCGCCTGCCGACAGCTTGCATTCTTGAGCGGGGTCAAATCGGTATTCCTGAACGAGCGATCTTTTCTCAGGGAAAGGTTCTCCTATTGCTTCTACGTCAGCAATACAGCCGTTATCGTCTCGAAGGATTTCAGACTCCGACGCGCAACGTTCGAAGAATTTCCACCAAACCGGTTTGCCTTCCCGTCGATGAAAGTCCACCAGGTCTCCTAGCACCATCGAAATACCGTCGTTCTTTTCGCGAAGTTGACGTGCGATCTCCAGCCTAGCAGCAGTTCTTTCATCCGGCTCTTTAATGTCGGATTGATCAGCGGACCGAAGGGTAGACGGATCGGTCGAGGGCGGAATACCATTCTCAGCAGCCAATCGCCTCAACCATCTCGCCAATTCTGCCGTCGAATCGCAGTCGTCCTTATTGTAGTCGCGTATCTCCTTCAGAATCGGGCTACTCTTCCAGTCATCCGGTTCACCGCTTTCCATCCATCGGGCGTAGTGAACTACAGACCCGATCGAAAGTGTCACTACTCCGGTACGGCTTTGAGGCCAATATATTCTCTCTACTTTTTTAAGGGAGTAGCTCTCTTCACCGATCCTTAACCCCTGCCGCACGACCTTATAAAGATCTACGAACACTTCATGCCTCAGTAACTCATCGACCTCATCCTGACGCGTATCATGAAAGGTGCTAAGCCGTCGCACGGCTGTGACCTCGTAAGGTGCATAGTGATAGATGTGCATGCCCGGATTCTTCAGCCACCTGTTGTATACCCAATCTATGAATTTCTCGAACGCGAGCTTTTCGCTCGTTCGGTCGTGTGCCCAAAAATCCGTAAATTCATACTCGCCGTTTTGAGTATCTATGGTCGTATTGCCGAATAGATATTCCAGGCCGCCCGGAATTAGAGGAAACCCCTCCATGTCGAAATAAACGTCGGCCGGATTCTCCTCCGGAAGAGCACCGAGTCCCACCGGACGAGCATTGTCATCGACTGTTGGAAGAATATCGAACCTCGCAGTAGCGTTCTTGTCGGCCTGTCGAAGCTCGCGTGTTTCTTTCTGTAGTCGTGCTTGATGAACTAATTTCGCTAGTGTCGTGGACGGCATCTTGGGAATTGAGCTAACTCCAGTTTCGGCGAGGGCGGTTAGTGTGCCAATGTCTGCCTCAGTGAGTTTCTTGATCTGCCCAGCTGATATACCTGCAACGCGAACCAGATGATCCTTTTCATCGAGATATCTGTCGGCGTGGGTCTGCCATCTGCCGTGGTCAGCCCGTGGATCTGGAATAGGTCGATGGTCAAAATTGCCATCAAAGGCAGCTTGCATTTCAAGAAAGCTCTTTTTTAGAGGGCGGTAGTAATGGATGAAATCTTCCGTTCGAAATTCAACGCGTTCAGATATTCCATTGGCATCCGCGCCGAGGATTAGTCCGAATTTCTCGGGGATCGGTTCGCCAGTCATTTCGGAGAACAGCTCTGAATAGCAGCAAAGCTGAATTGCGTAATATGGCTTCGGCGACCTAGCAAGTTTTGTGTCCCAGATCCGAAAGGACATAAGAGAGGGAAAACTCAAGAGCCTGAAAAAGGGAACTCGGAGACTAATTCTCAAAGACGAAGCGATCCGCTATATCAACGTGGACGATGCCGACAGCCCGGAAGAAAAATAAGCGGAAGGCAGGTAGATAAGGGGAGATAGATAGGTCTTCGAGCCATGGCAATTTATAAACGCGGTGACGTTTGGTGGATGGACTTTCGGTTCGAAGGCAAGCATGTCCGGAAGTCCACTAAACTAAAAAACAAGAGGGAGGCAGAAACATACGAGCGAGCTTTTCGAACACAGCTCGCAAAAGGTGAAGTGGGATTGAAGAAAAAGCCCGAACTTCCCGAATTCGATACGGCGATGGCGGACTTTCTTGCGTTTGCCGAAGTGGAGCACCGAAGCAAGCCGAATACTGTGCGTTCTTACAAGGGAACGAGCCGATCGCTGATTAGCTTTTTTAAGACCACTCGGATAGACAAGATAGACGCGGCCGCCGTTGAAAAGTTCAAGCAATGGCGTGGCTCTCAAAAGACCAAGCCACGCTCGGAGCCAAAGAAGAAGAAAGCAGACCGTAAATGGAAGCCTAAGCCCTTGGCACCGGCGACGATTAACCGAGAGCTTGCATTGCTCAAGGTGCTCTTCAATTACTTCATCCGCAAAGATATGTTGTGGGCGAATCCGGTTAGCCGGGTGAAGTTGCTGAAGGAGGACAGCGGGCATCTTCGTGTCGTGTCTTACGAGGAAGAGAAACTATATCTGGCTGAGGCGTCACAACCTTTGACCGACTTTGCCTCTGTGATGATCGACACCGGAATGCGACCGGCTGAGGTTGCGGCGATTCACAAAAAGGACCTGTTTTTCGATCAAGGATATCTCTATATTCCAGAAGGAAAGACAAAGGCGGCGAAGAGACGAATTCCGTTAACGTCTCGGGTGACAGAAATTCTTAGTCGGAGGGCGAAGACAACTAGGACCGGACATCTTTTTGCGACGGACGAAACCAACGCCCCGATCACCACATTGAAGACCGGTCATGGAGCCACGATTCGACGCAGTGGTGTAGCTCACTTTCGGCTTTACGATCTGCGTCATACCTTCGCTACGCGCTTTTTGGAATCGGGAGGTGATCTGGTTACGCTTCAAGCCCTACTGGGCCATTCGTCGATCCATATGGTCACCCGATACGCCCATCCGACAGACGTGCACAAGTTTGACGCTATTCGAAGAATGGAAGAAACGCATGCAGCGGCAAGAAAGAAACTGTCGGATATAGAAAATGATCCAGAGTAGAATAGAGATTTAGATATGATGTATTTTTCTTCAGACAGTCACGTTTTTCACGCAAATATTCTGCGCTACTGCAAAGATACTCGTCCGTTTGAATCCGTCGACGAGATGAACGCTGCAATCATCAAGGGATGGAACAGCGTGGTCAGCGATAAGGATGAAATCTATCACCTCGGCGATCTTTCGTTCGGTAATGCTCTACAAACCAGAGACCTGCTCCGACAGCTCAGAGGCAAGAAGCATCTTGTTCTAGGCAATCACGATAAGGTGATCCGATCGAATCGTGATATACAAGGCTGTTTTGCAAGCGTTCAGGAGTACAAAGAGCTCAAATACGACAGGAAGAGAATTGTGCTTTCTCATTACCCATTTCTGTCATGGCATGGAAGCTATCGGGGAAGTTGGCACCTTCACGGACATTCGCACAACGGCCTCACCGAAGCCAACGCAAGGGTGCGGCGACTTGATGTCGGTGTAGATTCGGTCGGATTCGTCCCAATATCGATCGAAGCGGTCGCGGAGATCATGAATGCAAGGGTAGTTGCTCCACAGCCTGATCAGGCAGATTAGAACGCACGGCGGTTTAACCCTCGACTCATTGCAAAACTCAACTCAAACGGAATAGGTGGCGTAGGTCAGCAATCAATTTATCAGTTTCGGGTTTATCGCCAGATTGTGCAGCGAATCTCTTTACAAGAATTACGCCTTTTGAATCTTCATTCGCAAAAATGTCAGCCGCGATTGCGGTCGCTTTCTCGAATTGCCTGTGATCCGAGTATCTCTTGGCAAGTGACGTCGATTCGTTCCATTCGATCTCAGTCATCATTGCGATGATCCGGTAAACATCGAAAGCGTGGTAAGGGCCCTTGACCGAATCATCGATTCGATCATTCACAGCGTTCAACTTCAAGAACAAATACGCGAATGGATGAGGAATAAAAATCGCGGCACTAAGTTCTTTCTCTAGACTCATGCTCAACGCAGTATCTTCAACGAGGAATGCTTCTTCGGTCGTATGAGCGTGGAGGACACGATTCTTGCCTTTTGGGGCGGTTCGCCTCGCATCCACATCTACAAGTCTTCTAAGTTCGTCCGATTCGGGCGGGAATGCCAAAAAATCGACCTTGATAGGTTCAGCTGGGCCGGATATTGGAACCTTCTTTATGAACTGATAGTATTCAGCCCCTTTTATAGGGTCGTAATCCTTGTCGAGCACTTCGCGGATTTTGCGAAACTTGGCGTCGCTTGAAACGATCTCTGCTTGTAGGAAGAAGTCCAGGTCTTCAGTGGATCGCGCGGATGGAAATGGAATAATGCGCGTTGGTTCCTTAGACTCCAAAAGCAGTTTGGTCTTCAGGAAAAGTCCGTAACCGCCACCAACTATCAGTGGGATTTCGTGAGCTTCCAGCTCACGAGCAAGACGGATCAGTTCCTCGCCGAGAGGGTCGTCAACTTTCATCTCGTCCCTCCAGCAAGAATCCTTTCTACTAACTGAGCAGCAGCATCTTGTTCACGTTTTCCTCTTTGTGAAAGTTCAAGATAGACCTGCAAAGGCGATGTGAAATACTGCTTACTTTTTGAATCCCACGATCGATCAAAATACACGGGCTCGTCATTTGCTTCGATCAATGCAATATTGGGAAATCTATCGGTTTCCTCGAAGTCGATTCCGTCTAATGCTTCGGATATGCTCTCAACATAAATCTGAAGCGGTTCTCCGACGGTTGGGAAAACTACATATCGCTGAGGCTCGTTCACCGCATATCGCTGCTCTATCTTTTTGCAGTTGAGAGCGACCTTTCTCAGGGCCTTTTCCACGCTTGTAACTTTTCCTGTGACCTTTTTTGTTTCCTGCGGTCCTCGGTAATTCGACCTTAATTTGTCGAGCAGCCTGTTGGCATCGATAAGTTTGATACCTTGTTCCCGTGAAATAATGAAGTCGTCGTCAAGTTCTTTTAGAACTTTGGACACAGTGGCAAGCGTGATTCTTGCCCCACGTTTCTTAGTCTCCTCGAAGACTTCTCCAACACCCGCATACTCGGACCTTGAAAGCATCACGCGTCCCGCTAGGGAGCTTGTTCCGCGATAGATGTTTTTGATCGTCGAACTTGAAGGATATAGATTGCGGTTACCGATTCTCTCAAGGAACAATTTACCGGGAACAATCAGCATTACGTTCCCTGACAGATCGATCGCGCTAATGTTCCGAGCTGCTAATTCCTGAAATTGCGACTCGCTCAAATACGGTGCCACGATCATAGGATACGATTCACTGTCGGAGGTCTCCCGAAACGTGTTCAATTGCGAGACCGCTATTGCAATCCATTTAGGGGTGGCAACCGTTTTGATCTCCGAGACAAATCTCCAGGTGTTGTTATCCCAGCCGACATCAATAAACAAGTCCGGGACATATTCAGCTCGACCACCATTGTTCGTCGAGACAAATTCCTCAATGTTTATTTTGAGAGGCGGTATATCCACCTCTTTCAGTTCCCGGATAATTTCATTTTCACTGAGGCGTTTCATGACTTTCTGAGAATATCATAGTTTCTTACATAAGAAAATAGGTAATTATAGGAAAGTTGAAGAATTCATACTCGTTCTTCGGAACCAATCAGGGAATTCACACATTCCGAGCGAAACGGAGCCACGATAGAAACGTCAACGATAATCGACAAAATCCGTTTCAACATCCGGTGGATCAAGCGATCTTTCCATCAGGCTCGACTGGGCGCCGTTTTTGATAGGATCGATCAGGTCAGCGTTGATGCTGCCCCATTTGATCCAATCCACCATTCCTTCACGGTTTGTATCGTCCGCCGGAAGCTCTTCAACGGAGGCCATACATACTTTCAGATATGAACGGATCTTGGCGGCAGTGTCCCAATCTATCGCTTGCTGGATCAGTTCTTGCCGTCGCTTGAGTTCCTCCGCTTCGACGCGACGGCGTATTTTCGCTAAACGCCGCTCTTCAAGTTCTCGCCTCCTAATCTCCTCTCTTTTGGCGTCTTCGATTCTCAACAATTCATTCGACTCGATGATTTCGCACACGATGTCAGTTACGCGTTCTTCGAGCGAAACAGATTTGAGATCCTTCCAGTGCCTTTCATTTAGAGGCCACCGGGTCAGGACGATTTCTATCTCACCTGAGGGGCTGTAATCCCATTTCTGGCGGTAGCTCCATCTGTATTCTTTTTCATTTTTGAGTTCTTTTGCTGTCGGGACATGATCGGACCGGTTGGACTTTTCGAACGCGGAAAGTTTCATCTCAACTCCATCCCTTATGAGATAGGTTCCGTGTTGCCCTCTATCATCGGTCGTCTTTATAGCGAATCTGTGCTTTTCAAGTGTATTGAGGATCGCATCGAAGAGTAGAAGCGTTCTATCTAAAGCCTGTCGGCTAACACTGACGTCAAGACAGGCCCCGTCCGCTACCCTCTTGAACAAGCGCCCGTACTCGCTCACCTGCCCCGCGCTTAGTAGCTTTCTGGAGTTTCGTACCAGTTCGTGAGCTCCCTTGAAGTCCGTACGAACTTTGATTCGGTTCTCTGGTATCAGTAATTCGGCGACCTCTTCAAGCACTTGTTGATCCAATTTCACAACCTCCATTTTCGCCACCGGTCTGGTGGTTATCCAAACCCTGTCAACTTGGCCGCGAGGTGCCTTAGGAAGGTTCGGCTTCCTAACCTTCATCCCAGCCTCAATCTTTGCCCAGTAACCACGTCCCGGACGGGGAAGCCCCACCGCCTTGCACTTCTTTGCCAAGGCGACATCGCTCATGCCGAATTCTTTAGCGAGCTGCTGGATCGATTTCGACCAGATCAGGTCAAATAACTCTTCCCGGCCGTACCAACGGCCATTTTCATTTCTCCACATAATATTCGGACTGGACAATGATTGGTCCTGATCCACCTGAAATGCGGCATTATTCTACATTAAAAAGAAGACTTCCTGATCGGATCGGTGGTGCAAGCGAATGGGAGAGCGGACGTAGCAGGTCCGTTCGGTGCGAAAGAATTCCAACGGACCTAGACTCCCTACATTTTTCACTACATTGACAAAAAGGGCGTTTCGGCAAATTGCTGAAACGCCCGTATTTACTGGAGCCGGTGATAAGACTCGAACTTACGACCTGATGATTACAAAAGAACTACACTAACGAATTTTTCGACTCGATAGATACTGGCTAACCTTCATCTCAACCCCAATAAATAAGGGCATCATATGCAAATCCCTATTTGCATACTGTTTCACAACTTGTCATAATTAATCACAGAATTTAGTCCTAATTAGTCCTAATTTTAGTCCTAATTTCTATCAGAGAGGAAATTATGAAGATATATCAGTCGATTTTTCGGCGCGGAAAGAAAAGCGGAGACGCTGAAGGGTATGTAAACGCTTGGGCGCTTCGGCTTACGCATACCGATGAACGGGACCAGAAGACATGCAAGACCTGGCAGTACGCGACCAAACAGGACGCAAAGGACGACAGTGAAAATCGAAAGGCGGAATTGATCCAGTTTGTCGAAAGTAAAGGGCTAGGGCTTGGCGATGTTAAGACGTTCGGGCAATGGGCGGAGTATGCGAAGGCGGACTTCTACCGACCGGCGGTTATTCGCGAAGGCCGGAAGGTTGCCGGAATCAAAGCTCACAGGCAGACGCATATTTTGATAGATCAATTGATTGAATGTTTTGGGGACAAGCCGCTTGCGAAGTTTACGAAATACGATCTTGACCGCTACAAGATTTGGCGGCTGGAGCAGGGGGACAGACGCGGCAAAAAGGGCACGATGGAACCGAAGAACCGGAACGGGGTCAAGATATCAACCGCAAACCGTGGGCTCGCGATCTTGAAGCATTTATTGATCGAGGCTCACGATGCCGGACTAATAGCTAAGAATGTAACTAAAGGCTCGAAGGCAATCGACGCGGACGCGGAAACGGCCCGGGATAGAACGCTCACAGATGCCGAAGAAATGCGTCTCTTAACGTCCTGTGGCGGGAGACGGACCATTTCATATAAGCGCAAGGGAAAAGCCGTTACAGCAACCGTAGACGCCGACAATCCGCATCTCAAAGCGATTATCTTGCTCGGGCTGGATTCGGGAATGCGACGCGGCGAAATCCTATCGCTTGAATGGACGGACATCGATCTTGAAAGCGGAATCATTAAGATCCTCGGAACGCATACCAAGACGCAAAAAACACGATCCGTGCCAATGACAAATCGAACGAGGGCGGAACTTCTCACACTACCGAACTTCGGGACCAGCGGAAAGATTTTTCCGTTTGGTGACTTCAAACGATCTTGGGCAACGGCCCTGAGGGTTGCGAAGATCGAAGGGCTAACCTTTCACGATCTACGCCGAACGTTTGTAACCCGCTTGCAGACGGGCGGAATATCAATCGGAATCGCGGCGGAACTTGCCGGACACTCACGGATCGAAACAACGCAGAAGCACTACACGTCAACCGACAACGCGGCGGTAATACAGGACGCGGCAACGCTCATTAACGCGGCAAACGAGGAAAGGGCTAACCATTGGCCGGAAACAATTGAATAGTAAATCATATTGATCTGAATACATTGCTAAATGTGTAGTATTAAAGCTACAATAATATAGCAAGCGGTTTATTGATGAAGGTTGAATACTACATCACGCCGGACAGCAAAAAGCCGTTGACGAAATGGCTTGACCGCTTAAGGGATCGACAGGCAAAGGCCGCGATATTTGCACGTATCGCACGGGTGCAGATCGGCTTGCTTGGCGATGCTAAGTCAATAGGTGAAGGCGTGTATGAATTGCGTATAGATGTCGGAGCTGGCTATCGCGTTTATTATGCACGATCCGGAAAAGAGATCGTCTTGCTGTTATGCGGCGGCGACAAAAAGACGCAGACGGCGGACACCATCAAAGCAAAGGAATACTGGAATGACTACAAGAAACGGACAAAAGAAACAGAATAGCGGTGACTGGGATGAATACGTGATCGACACGCTAAAAGACGATCCCGACCTGGCAAGTGACTATCTTAATGCGGCGATTGCTGACGGCGACATCCGCGTTTTCCTTCTTGCACTCGGACAAATTACCAAAGCTCGCGGTATGTCGAACGTGTCGAAGGCCACCGGATTGAACCGCGAAAATATCTATCGGATCGTTAGCGACAAAGGCAATCCGCGAATCAAGAGCATTCAAGCGATCCTTGATGCCGTAGGACTTACGCTCAGGACCGAACCAGTCAAGAAGCGTGTCCGCAAAGCGGCGTAATCCTATTAACCTTCAACCGTCTTACGCTTCGGAATAGCTACCGAAGCGGACACGTGCCGAATCTCTGACGGCGCTGACGGTTGAACCTTTTATCAGAGCAAGGAACTGATCAGAGAGGTTCGTAAATGGCTAGAATCGAAACTGCCCTAAGCGCTGCAATTGAGATCATTTCGAAAACCGAAACGGGACGTGCCTTACAAGAAAGTTATTCTGACGACGAAGTTAACGTTCATTTTACTACCACAATAAAAGCACTGAAAAACTTGAACTGCTTTAGCAAGTCGAATGAGTTTTTTGAAGTCTTTGCGCAGGCTATTGATCTGGTTAATAAATACGACGGAACGCCGGAGACGCTTCATCTTTACCTTAATGAATTAACCTTGCCTTTCGGCCAAACCCTTGAAGATCCGCAATTACGATTCCTCTACTTAACGGTGTTTCGTTGGTTTACTCAATACGGCAAGTATGTGAACAAATTGACTCGTAGCCATGAACCGGAGTGGGAACGAGCTCTCGAAAGTTGTACGCCTTGTCCTTGCGACTATACGGCTACAGATTGTGAGTGTGAGAAGGTGCGAAGAATGCACGAAGGAAGATATGACGATGCGGATGAAGAAACTTGCGCTTGTCATATGTGGCCGGACCGCAATTTGGGCCGTCTCATTTACCCTTTTAACGAGATTCGCGATTTTGACTATCTAAAGCGGCGATTAGAATTGCTTCCTAATAATCACGAAAGGTTAAAACTGCTAATAGAAGAAAAGGCGGCATACGATCAAGACTTTAGCGGACAAGATAGCGATCCGCCTTCCTTTGAAAACGCTTGGGATATTGGATTCTCTGAAAAATGCCGGATTGAGATTGAGAAACTGAAGAGTCTCGAGGATCTGAAACCCAAATTGGTTGGTAATGAACCGGAACCGAATGCGGCTATAGATGCAATGAACGACGAATACGATCCGGCCAAACGCGGGGTCAACCGTCGGCGAGCAATGATGCTTATAGACATTCTTGTACCGAACCTGAATAACACGCAGAAAAGCGAGATCCTGTTTTTAACGTTCGGGTACAACGCAGAAAGCGCCCGTAAGTTTTGGAGCACGTATTTATCGGACAGGCCATTGGATAAGCGTTCCGAGGACGAAGAAATCATTAAAAAATGGACACTACAAATCGGCTTACATTAAAATAGTCCCCAATGGTGTCCCCGGGGACACCAATAAAAATCGTTTTCAATGGACGCTGTGCAGAGTTTTGCACAGCGTTTTGCTTTTAGGCAGACGTTAATATTCAAAAACAGGACGGGTATGCATGAGTAGATTAAAGGCATCAGAGCACATCGGCGGGACGGTGAGATTATCATCGTGGATCCGCGAAATTGACGTTTTAGAGCAATGGAGTATGTCGAGGGCTACGCTCGCTAGGGCGAGAAAGAAGGGTTTGGAATTCGCACGGCACGGAGCCTTTGTTGTCTACCGGCCCCAAGATTTAGAGGAATTTTTTTGTAAACCGCGCAATTGGGGAAAGGCTGACGCTCGACAAGGCGAGGGGGACACGGATGGTTAGGAACGAAAAAGCCGACCTTCACGGGATCGGCTCGAAAACTGAATTTGCGGGCGAGCAAAATGGCGAGTCTTCGTGTC
>JBAUGL010000060.1:0-2626 GCA_049679665.1 Pyrinomonadaceae bacterium
GAAACTCTAACTCCTGACCGGATTATCCTTAGCGTAGCTATAGGCGCACCAGCCGGCGATAAGGTGAACGACCCATCCCAACAAACCAGCCGATCCTATCCACGAAAATCCCGTTAAGATCAGCCAAATAATTCCCACAACGACGCGGCCATTATATATTTGTCCGAGTCCGGGTATTAATAAACTTAGAATTCCCGCTAAAACTGGTTCACGCATATGATCAATCACCTCCGAGAATGTATTACGAAGGAGTTGACACTATGTTCCAGATTTTTTGGTTCGAAATTGTCTGAGCTAAGGCGAAAGCATTTCGTGTACTGCAAAGTGGACGAGGAAGAAGAACGCAACGCCGCCAAATACTGCGAGGGAAACCAGCGGTCGTTTTCCTCCGTGATGGTTGACCTCTGGAATTAGATCGCTCGCAGCAACATAAAGGGTGACGCCACTGGCGAGAGGCAGCGCATAAGCTACGCTAAAACCGAGAGCCGCACCGGCATAGTAAAAGATCACTACACCAAGCAAAGTCGTAAGTCCGATCAGAGACGTCGCCATGATCACGGTTCTGATTCCCTTTCCGGCAGCCACGAGAATTGATCCGATCGTAAAACCTTCTGGAAATTTGTGAAGGAAAACCGCAATAAAGACAAGGAACCCGATCTTAAGATCAAGTTGAGCAGCTGCCGCTATCGAAACGCCATCGAAAAAGGTGTGAATCAGCAACCCACCCACGCCCGTGTACGCAGAAGAAGTCGGGATCAGGTGATCGGAATGGACTTCCTCTCCCAAATGAAAATGCGGTGCGACCGTATGCTCAAAAAACTGCGTCAACAGGTAACCGGTTAACAAAAGCAGCATAGGCACATAAAGATCTGAACTCGACTCAGGCTTCAATTCCTGCCAAAGGAGAACAGTTCGTGGGACGATCTCCACAAAAGTGACCGCCAGCATAAACCCGGCACCCAGAGCCAACAGATACTTTAGATATTGTTTGTAGTCTTTGTGAAGCTTTGAGGGAAAAAGCATAAGCCCGCCAAGAACATTGGCGGATGCCGCGGCGATGCCGAATATCAGTATCTGAAGAAATGCCGAATCCATAAAATATTACAAATCATATACTTTACCCCAAAATATCCATAAACCGAAAGTACTCTTTTCCACGCTCTCTCTGCGTGGAGGCCGAGATGCCATACATTAAGCATATGATTAATCCTTGAGCCGAGAATTCTTCTTGACAGCATATTGAAAATCAGCTTAGTATTCATATGGCAGTTGCGGTTCACTGTTTCCGCTGTTTGAATTAAAAATGCGATAGTAAAGTAAGTGTTTAAGAATTTAAGCAGCTGACCCCGGTAGACAATCACATTTTACGCAGCCGCAAATCGGTATTGCAGAAACGGGTTATGAAAGAGCCGAGCGGGGAGTTGGCGGAATAAACAAAAAAGATGTTCGCCAGAAACCCCTGCCATGACGCACGAGGGTTAAGGGAAATTCTTCTCGGTTCGGAGAGATCTTTGATATGCACGAATTGACCGCAGATAATCGACATACGACCGTGCTGCTGGATGAATCTCTATCACGATTGGCGCCAAATGCTGGCGAAATGTTCGTCGACGCGACCATCGGCCTTGGCGGTCACACTGAAGCTATCCTTGCATCCGTCGCGGACGTGCGGGTGATCGGTATAGACCAAGACCTCGAGGCGATCAAGGCGTCGAAGAAGAGGCTGGCGCCGTTCGGCAGCCGCATCGACATTCATCATTCGAATTTTTCGGAAATTCGAACTGTTATCGAAGCTGCCGGAATCGACGCCGTCGATGGCATTCTGGCCGACCTTGGCGTCTCGTCTATCCAATTTGATAGTGAGACTCGCGGATTCAGTTTTAGGTTCGATGCTCCGTTAGATATGCGGATGGACCTGGAGTCCGCTGGGTCGACCGCGGCAGAGTTGCTTGAAGAGTTGTCCGAAGAGGAGATAGCCGACTTGATCTTCAATTTCGGAGAAGAAAGGGCTTCTCGACGGATCGCACGATGGATAGTTGAAAAGAGATCGGCCGGTGAACCAATACGGACGACGAAAGAACTCGCCAACCTGGTCGAACGAGCGGTCCGGCGTGGTCCGAAGGACAAGATCCACCCGGCAACCCGCACATTTCAGGCCTTGCGAATCGCCGTGAATGATGAGATAGGGATACTTAAAAAGTTTGTATTTGACGCAGTCGATGCATTGAAAATTAACGGAAGACTGGTGATCATCACGTTTCATTCACTCGAAGATCGAATCGTGAAGCAGGCCTTCCAAAAGCTGGCTGGGAAATGTTCCTGCCCGGTTCGACTTCCTATCTGCGTTTGCGGCGCACTGAAACGGGTCGAGATTCTGACGCGGAAACCAATTGTCCCGTCCGAGGCTGAGATCGTGGCTAATCCGAGATCACGCAGCGCTAAACTCCGGGCCTGCATCAAGATAAAAGACAGCAAATAGATTCTGGAGTCGATTGTATGAAGACACAAGACCGCTGCCGACCGAAATCAGTAGTCAATATAGAAGAATCCGAACGAACACCAATCCGGTTCTCGATTGTGTTGTTGGTGTGCGCTGCTATCCTGATGGCGGGCTTTTTCTTTGCTG
>JBAUGL010000061.1:0-5907 GCA_049679665.1 Pyrinomonadaceae bacterium
GACGCGGAGAATCATCAGAAAGAAGTCAAGGACGCCAGCAACGTCACCATAGGGCAATATCTTTACGACGGCGAAGGTAAACGAGTAAAGAAAATCAGCAACACCGAGACGACCGTCTTTGTCTATACTGCCAATGGACAACTTGTTGCGGAGTATTCGACGGCGCTGGCTCAGACGCAGCAGGTGAGCTATTTGACAAACGATCATTTGGGGAGCCCTCGTGTGACAACGAATGAGGATGGCCTCGTGACTAATCGGAAGGACTACTCGGCGTTTGGCGAGGAGAGTTTTAGCTCACAGCGTACGAGCAGTCTCGGCTACACCGGCGGCGAACTTCGGAAAGGCTACACCGGCTACGAGAAGGACTTCGAATCCGGGCTGGACTTTGCACAGGCGAGATACTACAGCTCGACTCATGGCCGATACACATCGGTTGATCCTTTGACGGCAAGTGCCTCGATCCGAAACCCCCAGACGTTCAACCGCTACAGCTACGTCCTCAACAGCCCATACAAGTTCACCGACCCGCTTGGACTGATCCCCGTCACAACCGGTGCATGCGGCGGCAGCTGCCCAAACTCAGGACCGACGGGCGGTTACGGCAGCAGCTATTCGAAGGACAAACAGGGATCGGAGCAACCCGAGATGCCTTGTCCACCGGGAAAAAATTGCTGGACAGATAGTAAGGGAGATAAACACTGGATCGGAGACGACGGCCTTGATGTCGTCCGAATTGAAACCACTGCGGGCGATATCGAAGTCGGCGATGTAAACCTTGGAACTCAATTGAATTTTTCGGGACGCCGTTTCCTTCAGGGACTCACCGCAGGCAGTCCGCTAATAGTCGCCGGGGCAATGGCCGGAACTGAAGAATTTCCAGGCCTGGGAACTATAGTAGGTGTCGCTGTAGGGGCCTGCGGGGCATTGATATGCGGTATTATCAATGCGGTCAACATTGCGGAATCGGTACAGACAACCGCGATTCCGACCACGGTAACGGATAATCCGCCGCGAAAGGATCCGATGATTCGGGTGTTTCGGGTCGCCGGGGGAGCCTCGCCCATAAACGGCCCATGGTGGTCCCCCGATGATCCGAGATTGATTCCCAATTATCGCGGAGCAGCGGCCTTACCTTTCACTAATACTGGCGAAATCTTGGCGGAGGGCTATGTTCGCGATACTAATATAGTCTACCGAGGCATCACCCAACCGAATTTTGGACACCCCGGCGGCGCTGTAGAATACAGGGTCCGACCGGGCAGCGTTAATATCGTCCGGACGATTCCACTAGTACCAAGATTATGAAAAACAAAAAACTATATTTGGCATCAGAATATAGAATGATTGATGCTGTTCGGCGTGTTGAAAGTTATTCATGGAAAGACATTCGGAATCAAAAGTTGTTGGTTGTCCAGGTTGACCCACCTGTTGATCTCGCGGCGTATCGACCAATTCCTGGTTTAGTCGCAAAGCTGTATTTGACAAACAGGTTTGTCGAACAAGCTTCGGATTTTCAAAATTTGGAAGCCTTTCCGTTGTTCGTTCATGTGCTGGTCGCAAAGAGTGACGGTGTCGAGGAATTAGAATCGATCGAGGATCTATCGCATATTGCTTGGGCCGATCTTTACGATAACCGTCAGGACGCCGAAACAGATCAAAAGTCATTCTCTTAATGCTCTTTCCCATGAACTTTTCAACGCCAAGTGGCACGCGACCTTCGATCGAGAGTTATTAAAACGGCACTTCCAAGAGTCAACCTTTTATATGAACTGGCGATGGTCTTCAAAGAAAGTAAAGAGGGTATACATTAACAGACTCGGTAACGAAATTTATCGTAAAATTGGGAAACAACTCATTAAGAATGCGAAGAATTAAGTAGAGTAAAAATATGTTTAGATTTAATAACGATAACAAAACGCAGTTGACGACGAATTATGAGGCGATCCGGATCAGTTTGGCGTCGCCGGATAAGATCCGTTCGTGGTCGCATGGCGAGGTGACGAAACCGGAGACGATAAATTATCGGACATTTAAGCCGGAGCGGGACGGTCTTTTTTGTGCACGGATCTTCGGGCCGGTATCGGACTGGGAGTGTTTGTGCGGTAAGTACAAGCGGATGAAGCACCGCGGCGTTATCTGCGACAAGTGCGGCGTCGAGGTCACGCAATCAAAGGTTCGACGTGAACGCCTTGGTCATATCGAGCTCGCCAGCCCCTGTTCGCATGTGTGGTTCTTTAAGGGATTGCCCTCAAGAATCGGCCATTTGCTTGATATCACGCTGCGCGATCTTGAAAAGATCCTCTACTTCGAAACGTACATCGTAATCGATGAAGGCGATATTCCTGATCTGAAGCAGAAGGACCTGCTGACGGACGAGCGATTTCGCGAATTGACAAGGGAATACCCGAACCAGTTTGTTGCGAAAATGGGGGCGGAGGCTATCAAGGATCTGCTCCAAGCAATAAACATCAAGGAACTCGTCGAAGATCTTCGCCTTCGGATGCGTGAGGAGACTTCGCAGCAGAAAAAGCTGAAATATTCGAAACGGCTAAAGGTTGCCAATTCGTTCCTGCGATCGGGGAACCACCCGGATTGGATGATCCTCGATGTGATTCCTGTGATCCCGCCGGAACTTCGGCCGCTTGTGCCTTTGGATGGCGGACGTTTCGCCACGAGCGATCTTAATGATCTTTACCGCCGTGTTATCAACCGGAACAACCGACTGAAGAAACTGATCGAGCTTCGTGCCCCGGAAGTTATCGTCCGGAACGAGAAACGAATGCTTCAGGAGGCCGTCGACGCTTTGTTCGATAACGGCCGACGCGGACGTGTATTGCGCGGTGCGAATAATCGCCCGCTGAAATCGTTGTCAGGGACGCTCAAGGGTAAACAGGGACGCTTTCGGCAGAACCTTCTCGGAAAACGAGTCGACTATTCGGGACGATCGGTCATCGTTGTCGGGCCGGAACTTAAGCTTCACCAATGCGGTTTGCCAAAGAAAATGGCGCTTGAGCTTTTTAAGCCGTTTATCTACAACAAATTGGAAAAGGATCAACATGCGGCAACGATAAAACAGGCCCGTGAAATGGTCGAACGTCAGGAACCGATAGTCTGGGACATTCTCGAAGAAGTTATTCGTGAGCATCCGGTGCTTCTGAACCGTGCGCCGACGCTTCACAGGCTGGGTATTCAGGCTTTCGAACCGGTCCTGGTTGAAGGCAAAGCGATCAAGATCCACCCGCTCGTATGTACGGCGTTTAACGCTGATTTCGACGGTGACCAGATGGCCGTTCACATTCCACTGTCGGCTGAGGCTCAGATCGAAGCGTCCGTGCTGATGCTTGCGTCAAACAATCTCTTAAGTCCGGCCAGCGGACAGCCGATCACGGTTCCTTCGCAGGACATCGTCCTCGGGTGCTATTACCTGACTTTGGACCGTGACGAATTGAAGGGCGAAGGAAAGTATTTTGGCTCGATCGATGATGTTCTGTTAGCGCACGATGCCGGCGTTGTTGAAACGCAGGCAAAGATAAAGCTCAGATGGAAGGGTGATCTTATCGATCTAACTCTCGAGCACAACAGCCAGGACGTAATGCGGGCCACTATTCGCGAAAATGTCAGCCAGATGATCGAGACCACGGCGGGCCGCGTGATCTTTAACGAACGCCTGACGCGTGACGGACTTCCGTTTGTAAACGGCACCCTAAAGAAAAAGGGACTCCAGTCGCTGGTGACTTTCTGCCACCTAAAGCTCGGCCACGAACAGACCGTCGTTTTGCTCGATGACTTGAAAACAATGGGATTCCTTTATGCTACGCTGGCCGGCGTGTCGATCGGGATCGACGACATGGTTACACCAGCGTCGAAGAAAGGAATTATCGAGAAAGCGCGAAAGGAAGTCGATAAGCTTCAGAAACAGTATGAAGATGCGACGATGACGGATCTGGAACGGACGAATAAGGTCACGGCCATTTGGTCGGATGTTACGGACCACGTCGCGAAAGAGATGTTCAAGGCGATGCACGCACGAGAGAAGGAGCGGAAAGAACTCAATCCGATACTCGTCATGGCCGATTCCGGTGCACGCGGATCTGACGCCCAGATACGTCAGCTCGCCGGTATGCGCGGCTTGATGGCAAAGCCTTCGGGCGAGATCATCGAAACACCGATCGTGGCGAATTTTCGCGAAGGCCTAAACGTTTTGCAGTACTTTATCTCAACGCACGGCGCGCGAAAAGGACTTGCCGATACTGCGTTGAAGACGGCCGATTCGGGTTACCTTACACGCCGCCTGGTAGACGTTGCTCAAGACGTCATCGTATCCGAACAGGATTGCGGTACCATGCGCGGCATCGGTTCAGAAGCGATCATTCGAAACGGTGAAGAAGTAGAATCACTTCGAGACCGCATTACCGGCTACATTTCGCTGGACGATATTGTCGATCCGGTGGATGGAACACTGATCGTGGAAGCCAACAAAGAGATCGACGAAGAGATCGCCGCACAGGTGCAATTATCCGGACTTCAGCGCGTTCGTATCCGATCGCCGCTGACGTGCGAGGCGCGACGCGGAATTTGCGTCAAGTGCTACGGCCGAAACCTTGCGACCGGCAACACGGTTGAGATCGGTGAAGCCGTCGGCGTTATCGCGGCTCAATCGATCGGAGAACCCGGCACGCAGCTAACAATGAGAACGTTTCACGTTGGCGGCACTGCCCGACTCGAGCAGGAAACAAAGCACGCCGCAACATTGGATGGTACCGTCAAGTATGTTAACGAATGGAAGGTTATCAAAAATCGACGTGGTGAACTGATCTCGATGCGGCGGCAGCCGTCCGAACTTGGTCTCATGGACGAACGCGGACGCGAAGTCGCCCGTTATCAAATAGTCTACGGTGCTCACGTTCTTGTAAAAGATGGCCAAAAGGTTAAAGAAGATACGGTTCTCGCAACGTGGGATCCGTTTACATTCGCAATTCTTACGGAGGTTTCCGGAACAGTAAAATATCAGGATCTCCGTGAAGGCAAGACGGTCGAAGAGGACATTGATAAGGTTACCGGCCAAAAACGGCTCGTGGTAAAGGATTCGGATGAGAAAAATCAGCCGCGCCTTGAGATCCGAAAAGGCAATAAAGTGCAGAAGACCTATCAGATGCCGCTACGTGCCAACTTATTGGTCGAGGACGGCCAGGAAGTTGAAGCCGGAGACATCATAGCAAAGATACCGCGTGAAACGACTAAGACGAAGGACATCGTCGGCGGTTTGCCGCGTGTCGTTGAGCTGTTCGAAGCACGGCGGCCGGGCGAAACGGCGGTTATGTCCGAGATCGATGGAACGGTCACACTTGGTACGATCTCGAAAGGCAAACGGAAGATAATCATAACAGGCGAGGATGGTGCGGAGCGCGAATACGACATTCCGCGCGGAACCCACATCAACGTGCAAGACGGCGATCATGTTAAGGCGGGTGAACCGCTTATGGATGGGCCGCTTAATCCGCACGACATACTTCGAGTGCTCGGTGTGGAGCGTTTGCAGGAATATCTTGTGAACGAGATCCAGGAAGTCTATCGTCTGCAGGGGGTGAACATCAACGATAAGCATATTGAGACGATAGTTCGCCAGATGCTGCGGTGGGTCAAGATCAAGGATGTCGGCGATACCGAGTTTCTTCTTGAAGAACAGGTTGACCGCTTCCGCTATGAGGATGAGAATCGCCGTGTCACGGATGATGAAGGCAAGCCGGCAAGTGCGGAACCGCTTCTGCTCGGAATTACGAAGGCATCGCTTTCGACTGATTCGTTCATATCGGCGGCTTCGTTCCAGGAAACTACCCGCGTATTAACGGAAGCTGCGATCTCCGGCCGTGTGGATTATCTCCGCGGTTTGAAAGAAAACGTAATAAT
>JBAUGL010000062.1:0-11690 GCA_049679665.1 Pyrinomonadaceae bacterium
GATCGAGGACATGACCGAAGAAGTTTGGAACAAGGTCATTAACACAAATCTGAAATCAGCTTGGGCGATGACAAAAGCGTGCGTTCCGGCGATGAAAAAGCGCGAATCTGGAGCGATCGCTATGGTCTCTTCAACCTCGGGCCAACGCGGCGAGGCCAATTATTCGAATTATTCTGCGTCAAAAGGCGGACAGATCTCATTTACGAAAGCCCTTGCGAGTGAACTATCTCCGAAAATTCGCGTCAACGCCGTCGCACCGGGCTGGATCGAGACTGCCATGGTTCGACCGTCCTTTGACGATGGAACCTACAAGCAAAGCGTCATCGATTCGATTCCTTTGCAGCGAATCGCGACGACGGACGACATAGCGCTTTCGATCTGTTTTTTATTGTCGGACTGGTCGCGGCACATTACGGGCGAAATATTAAATATAAACGGCGGCGCCGTATTGTGTGGATGACAAAATGTGGGGACAGGGAAGCTAGAAAAGAAGTTTGACACGATTGTACTATTTGGTATAGGGTAAAACTGTCGGTCGTAGACTGCCGGCAATTGAAATCTGTAACGTGGCGATTTAAGGCAACTTGCTCCACGATAAAAACTGCTAAAGGTCTCGGCGACAATTTAAACGCCGCCGACAAAGCGAAGAACTTCAAAAAAAGCTCTCGTGCATTTAGCACGAGAGCTTTTTTTTGTTTTTGATGAAAGTTGCCTCGGGAGGCGATTTTATGAATGTTTTCGAACTAGATCTCACCGTGAACTCACCATTTCGGCTCGAGAGCGGTGTAATACTGCCGCAATTGCGGCTGCGGACCACGATCTATGGCCGGCTCAACGGCGACAAATCAAACGCGATCCATGTTTTCCATGCATTGACGGGGAGTTCGAGGATCGCGGATTGGTGGCCAGGAATGATTGGCGACGGAAAAGCACTTGATACGTCAAAACATGCTTTCATTTGCATCAACTATATTGGTTCCTGTTATGGATCGACATCGGCAGCAGACATTGAGTCGGTTGTGACGACAAACGACATAATTCGATCGCAGGCAGTTGTTTTCGAATACCTGGGGATCAAGCGATTCGATGCCGTGATCGGCGCGTCGGTCGGCGGAATGTTGGCATTGCAATTTGCCGTCGATTTTCCGGGCCTCGCGAATAAGGTCATTTCGATCGGAGCTGCGCCTCTATCCGCAATGGGACTGGCGCTCAACCACATACAACGGAAGGCTCTGGATATCGAGAATGATGTCAACTTGGCAAGACAGGTGGCAACACTTTCCTATAAATCACACGAAATACTTGAACAGAGTTATGGGCGAAATCCCAACCGCAACGGGGAGGTGCCCCACGACAGCGTCGATGCGCGTTTCGACGTCGCTGGATATCTCGATCATCAAGGTCAAACATTTACCAAACGGTTTGACGTGGACAGTTTCAGGCTTATCACAAAGGCGATGGATCTTTTCGATATTTCCGATGATCAGATCGCGCGAATTACCGCTGGGGTGACACTAATCGGGATTTCAAGCGACTGGCTATTTCCTGCAAGCGATGTCCAAAGATTAGCCGAACGGCTAAAGAAACGAGGCAAAGACGCTGAGTATATCCTGTTTGACTCAAAAGACGGTCACGACGCGTTTCTGAGCGATATTGACGGGATTAGCGGAATAATCAAACCAATTTTATCCCGCGAGCATGTCAAACTTGTCGGCGATGTATCCGGCAGCTCAGTAAGGCGACTCTTTCGGATCGCGGCATAATGGAGGATCAAAATGCACGATAAAACCATTGCTCAGAAGTTACCGTTTTGTTTGTTTAGCGGGAAAACCGCGATTGTCACTGGAGCTTCCAGAGGTATCGGTCGCGCCACGGCATTGCGACTTGCTGAAGCTGGCGCTAACGTCGTAGTCAACTATTTGCAAAACGAAGAGGCTGCGGATGAGGTTGCCAGACTTTGTCGAATGCACGGCGTAGGTGCCGTTACGGTCCGGGCAGACGTATCTAACTTGGACGAGGCCGCAGCGCTAAACGGCGCGGCACTGCGCGAATTCGGCGGGGTTGATATTGTCGTCGCAAACGCCGGGATCTGGGAAGGAGACGCCGTCGAAACGATGTCAGAGGATCTTTGGGACAAGGTCGTTGAGACTAATTTGAAAGGTACTTGGTCGACATGCCGTGCTGCGATCCCGCATTTCAAGTCCAATGGGGGAGGTTCGATCGTGATCGTATCGTCCACGGCGGGGCAGCGCGGGGAAGCCGGATACTCGAACTATGCGGCCTCGAAAGGTGGTCAGATCTCATTTACAAAGGCACTTTCCAACGAATTGGCGCCAACGATTCGCGTCAACGCGGTCGCTCCCGGTTGGGTCGATACGAATCTTAACGATCCTGTTTTTGCCGACGAGGAATTTCGACAGCGGGTTGTTGATGGGATACCCCTAAAACAGGTCGCGACAGCCGACGACGTGGCGCTCGGGATCGTATTCCTGGCCTCGGATTGGTCGCGGCATATCACGGGCGAAGTATTGAATATCAACGGAGGGGCCGTTCTCTGCGGTTAGGTACGACGGAAATTACCTTCCGCGGCCGGCAGAACCTTTCGATCGACCTGCGGGCCGAAAGCATGAAAAAACCTCAGCTTGCGGAAGGGCAAGGCCGACGGCATGATCGAGGCTCTGATGAAAAGGACTTCTCGAAAGTGAAGCGTTCAGCCGTTCGAGCGTTCAGCCGTTCAACTGTTCAACTTGTTTAATGCGTTCGGCGTAATTGGAACCGGCTTAATAACACGCGGACTCTCGGCCAAAGACAACATTAGCCAAACTTGACATTGCCATAAGAAACAGTTGAATCTCATACCTGAATTGAGCAAGATCAAAGGTCCAACTGTAATGAAATTTGGCGGCACTTCCGTCGGTGACGTGGCCGCATTTGAACGTGTCTGTCACATCGTTGAATCGCAAATCGATAAGCGGCCCGTTATCGTCGTATCGGCGATGACAAAGGTCACGGACGCACTCCTGGGAGCCTTTGATCTTGCAAAAGCGGGCGATTCGGATTCAGGTCATGCGTCGCTCAAGGCATATTTCGAACGCCATGAGAAAGTATTGTCGGTACTCGTGCCGGCCGGAAAACGAGACGAATTTGATCGAGAGTTGGGGCTGGCCGGCGAGGATCTTCTTGATCTCTTAAAGCGTGTTTCACGGCGGTCTCTCCCGCTCCCAATGCTCAAGGATGCGATAGTTTCGTTTGGCGAACAGCTTTCGTCGAGGCTTTTGGCTTGCGTTCTTTCGGCGAAGGGCCTGATGGCTAGTCAAGTAGATTCGCGGCGGCTGATAGTGACAGATGATGAGTATGGCGCTGCCCAACCGTATTGGGACGAGACCCAAAAGCTTATCATCTTGGAATTAGCGCCCAGGATCGCAGCCGGCGAAATTCCTGTCATCGGCGGCTTTATCGCTGCAAGCAAAGGCGGCGAAACTACTACTCTCGGCCGCGGCGGATCGGATTACACAGCAGCACTGACGGCGGCGGCACTGAAGGCAAGCGAGCTTCAGATATGGACAGACGTGACAGGGGTTATGACCTGCGATCCTCGTATATGTAGTGAAGCTAGAACGATTCCGGTCCTTTCATACGAAGAGGCAGCAGAACTTGCCTATTTCGGCGCTAGAGTCCTTCATCCGAAAACAATCAAACCCGCCGTCGATCACAGCATCCCTGTCCGCGTTTGCAACACATTCGAGCCGGATGCGATCGGGACGATGGTTTTGGAAGAATCGGGCGAGGCTCCAAACAAGATCAAGTCCATCGCGCATAAGAAGAACATCACAATTCTACGCATCTCATCTGCTCGGATGCTGGGAAGTTACGGTTTTATGAGCGCTCTCTTTCAAGTTTTCGAACGCTACCGGACAGTGATCGACGTGATCTCAACATCGGAAGTTTCCGTTGCGTTGACGCTGGACAATACTGATTCTCTTGAAAATATCGTTCGCGAGCTTGAACGCCTTGGCGATGTTGAGGTAGAACCCGGCTTTGCTGTGATCTGTGTCGTTGGCGACGGCCTGCGAGCGAGTACCGGTATGGCATCAAAGATCTTTTCGACGATCGATGATGTGAATATCGCCCTGGTGTCGCACGGCGCCTCGAGCGTGAATTTGACGTTCGTAGTAAAAGAGGAGCTGGCGGGCGAAGCTATCAAAAGGCTGCACAAAGAGTTGTTCTGACATAAGACCTTTGGAGGAAAGATAATGAGCATTTCCAAAAACTTTAATTTTGCAGTGATATGTTTGTTGGGCACCGCTGTTCTGACGGCTTCTCATTTCAACGTGTCCGGTCAAAAAAGAGTGAAAGAAGACGTTCTCGTTCCGGTGATTGCTTTCGTCAGTACGCGCGATCAGGAGGGTCCGGGGGAAACGACGGCTGACTTATATTTGGCGACCGAGATCTATCTCATGGACATGGACGGGCGGAATCCTCGTCGACTGACGAATAACAAAGTCAGCGATCTGTATCCAAATTTATCGCCTGATGGCCGCAGGATCGTCTTTGAGAGTGGCCGTCTAAGATCAAAGGGCGATCCCGATAATCTGTCCGATCTATTTATTATGAACGCCGACGGCACCACTCAACGGCATCTAGTCCGCGGTTCATCAGCGACCTGGTCGCCTGACGGCAAGCACATTGCCTATCACGCGAGCGCCTCGGGACGGGGCACGATGAATCGCACGAACCCGGGATCGGCTACCTCGGACAGCGACATTTTTGTCCTCAACGTCGACGAATTCCTAAAAGGAAAGGCGAAGCCGCGTAACCTGACCAACAATTCCGACACCGTTGATGAGGACGCCGACTGGTCGCCTGATGGTAAAACGATAGCCTTTACCCGGTACGGCGTGAAAGAATCTCACGCGAACACAACGAGCACAGAAATGTTTCTGATCGACGCCCTAGGTAAGGAAAAGCCGCGTCGTCTGACAAACAATTTGGAAGAGGAACGCGGGCCGGCGTGGTCGTCCGATGGAAAGCAGATCGCATTTATGTCCAAAGCTGTTGGATCGCATTTTCAGCCTTGCGTTATGAATGTCGACGGTACCGGCTTTCGTGCACTGACGACCAAGCCCGGTCGATCTGTCCAGTGGTCGCCCGACGGTAAACGGATCATTTTTCATCGCGATGTCAAATACGGCGAAACCGAGGACGAACAGATATTTTCGGTGAATCTCTCCGGGCTTGACGAAAAACAGCTTACTTCGGGTTCTAGCTTGAGCGGCTGGGCGAATCCGGGGATGGTGCGGAGAAAATTGAAATAGATGGTAGACACAATCGAACTGACCAAGTCGTTGATGAACATTCCGTCCGTCTCCGGCGAAGAAGAAGCGGTCGGGTTTTGGCTGCGCGACTATTTGCAGAGCTTGGGCTGGAATGTGGAACTTCAGCCGGTCGGCGAAGAGCGGACAGGAGTGTCCGCGTTCCGGCAGAACAACGTCATTGCGACACTGAACGAAACGCCGCGCGTGTGGTTTTCGACGCATATGGACACGGTGCCGCCGTTTATCGCGCCGACCGAGGACGACGAGAAGATCTACGGGCGCGGTGCGTGCGATGCAAAGGGAATCATTGCGGCCCAAATCACCGCAGCGGAACAGCTAAGAGAGGACGGCATTGCGGACATCGGCCTGCTTTACACTGTCGAGGAAGAGCGTTCATCGACAGGTGCGAAGGCGGCGAACGAGCATCCGCTTGCGGCAAAGTGTGAATACATGATCAACGGCGAGCCGACCGACAACGACCTGGCCATCGGCTCGAAGGGATCGTTCCGGCTGAAGATAAAGACGACGGGTAAGGCCGCGCACTCGGCGTATCCAGAGATCGGCGATTCGGCGATCGAGAAGCTCTTGGATATTCTCGAAGACGTTCGGCACACAAGGTTTCCAAATGACGATTTCTTTGGCAAAACAACCGTCAACATCGGTGTTATCGAGGGCGGCGTCGCGTTGAATGTTATTGCTCCAAGCGCGGAGGCGTCGCTGTTGATTAGGCTAACGACACCGCGAGAACCGATCGAAGAGGCCCTGAAAAACCTCATCCGCGACCGAGGCGAGATCGAGGTCCTTTCGTGGAGCGAACCGGTAAAGTTGCTCGAAATCGACGGCTTCAAACAAAAGGTCGTCCGCTTCACCACCGACATCCCATATCTAACCAACTGGGGCCAGCCGCTTCTCCTCGGCCCCGGCTCGATCCTCGTGGCACATACAAAGGCCGAGTTCGTTCTGAAAAGGGATCTTGAACATGCGTCCGAGCTATACTTTGAGTTAGTCAAACGATTGCTCACCACATATGAACTCTAACGATCTGTCGACCTCACAATTTGCTTTTGCTGACGACAGATCTGCAATTATCTTCGCAATTCCTGAAGAACGATCATGTTTGGATCATTTGGCCGCACAAGACCATAGCCGGGAAGATACTGGACCGATACTCTATAACGGCCGACAACCACAGTGTATATGCGGTTTTTGCGATCGAACAATTTCCAAGTTCCCTTGTAACCGTTGGCCGTTTCGACCGTCCCGTCCGCATTGAATCTGGTTGTGCCGTAATCCTCGCCGTCAAAACCCGTTGAAGGCTGGTATGTGCGGACGATAGGGTCAGCGTCGCCATTAACTTCATCAAACTGCACGTCGCCCGTCACTTCGATCTCATATTCGCCGCCCATTCGGAGCAAGTTTTGATTCGGCGGTGCAACACTGATGATTATTTTCATCTTTGTTTTCACCTTTTCCGCCGTGAACGTCGCCTCTGAAGCATTTGGCTGTGACGTAATCACCTTGGTATTGCGCCATGTTCTTTTCCTGTCGGAGAGCGTGACGGTTATTGCATTATTTCTAAGTTCGGTGCCATAGAGCGTTTCGGGCTTTTTGAAGCGCACGGAAACCCGGCTGTTGCCCGGCGTCGCATAAAAATACCAATACTGCGTGCCTACAAGGCTGTCCGACGTACCTTTGTTTATCCCGGGGGAAATCGGGTACGGGTTCTCCGGCTTCAGCGATTGAGCCGAAATGTGCGCGGCAAAAGCGATTACGGCAGAAAGAAGGATAGGGACACCCAGGATCATCCCCGATGATTGTCGTTTCATAGATACCTCCAATTGGGCGTTTGCCCCCGCTGGCGACGTGTGCCCAAGTCGGCGCTAAGCATATCGAATTACCCTAATAATGTCACACTTTTTCAAGGCCTGAATCGATCAGCTTTTCGCCCGCGGAGGTGAATTTGGCCGCGGTATGACCGAGGCGGCTAGTTTTCTTTTCTAAAAACTGCCGCCTCAAGTCAAAAACTCAGACGATCTCGGTTGTCCTTATCTGCGGAGCGTTTTCACCTTTATCGTGTTGGAATAAGCTGAACTGCCGCCGAGATTGTAAGCCCGCACGCGATGAATATACTGCGTGTTGTTCAGCAATCCAGCATGCTGAAATGTCGTTACGTTTGCGCTCGTTTGCCCGATCTGGACGAAGTTGTTGCAGTTATTGCCGCGACATTGCTCGATGACAAAGCCGGCTTCGTTATTGGCGTTGTCCGTCCAGCTCAGATTCACATGATTTGCACCGACCGCATCCGTCCGCAGATTACTCGGTGCCGACGGCGGCGGTGGCGGCACGATGCTGACGTTGAGACTTCCGCTAATCATTCCCCCGTCGTCGTCGGCCGCATCAACTACGATCGTTAAATTGCCAAGTGTGTTGTAGGTGTGCGTGGCGTTGAAATTGGTTACGCCCGCCCCCAGACTAAGTGTCGTCGTTGGCGTGCCGTCTCCCCATTCGATCACGATTGTTTGCGAATCCTGCGTCCCAACGTCGCTTACTGTTCCACTCAATGTCGTCGGACTTCCACCCGTGGCGGGATCGGGATTCAGCGCAAGATCGTTCAAGACAGGAGCGACGTTGTTGACCGTTACGACGGCTGAATCGGTATCGCTGCCTCCCGTCGTAGCCAGCGTCAAACCGATGTCGTAATTGTCCGAATTAGTAGCGGTTGGATTGTCGTCGGCATAGACATGCAATTCCGTAAATGAAGTCGTTCCCGCCGCGTAGTTAAAGACCTGCGGTGCGCTTCCGTCGCCCCAATCAACGGTCAACGTAAAATTGTGCGAAACGTTTGGGCTGCTGAGATCGCCCGAGAGAATTGCCGGCGAGTTTTCGTCCACCGGCGCGGCGGCGATATTGCTTAAGGCGGGCGGCGAACTGCCCGGCGATTGGCCGCCCCACGACGGAGAGCTTTCATTAAAGGGTGCCGTAAAGGTCAAGCGGGTTAGGTTCGTTCCGTTTGGGTCCATCGCATAAATCTCTCGGTTGCCGTCACGTTCGGAAACAAAAGCGATCTTGGCTCCCGACGGACTAAACGATGTCGAATCGTCAGTCGCCGGATTGTTGGTCAAACGCACTTGGTTCGAGCCGTCAGCGTTCATGACATAGATCTCAGAATTGCCGTCTCGGGTGGAAGTAAAAGCGATGCGGCCGCCGTCGGGACTAAACGACGGAAGGTCATCGTTTGCAGGGCTAAAAAAGGTCAGTCGGGTTTGATTCGAGCCGTCGGCGTTCATCACATAAATCTCCATACTGCTGCTGAGGTCGCGGTTTGATTCAAAAGCGATTCGACTTCCGTCGGGGCTGAACGATGGATTTCGATCAAATGCCGGGTTGTTGGTCAAGCGCGTTTGATTTGAGCCGTCGGAGTCCATTATGTAAACTTCAGAATTGCCGTCGCGGGACGAAGTAAACGCGATACGGTTGCCGTCGGGACTGAAAAACGGGGTGTCATCAATTGCGGGATTGTTGGTCAGGCGCGTTTGATTCGAGCCGTCGGCGTTCATCACATAAATCTCATCGTTGCCGTCGCGCCGTCCCATAAAAGCGATTCGACTTCCGTCAGGACTGAGTGATGGGGCGAAGTCATTTGTTGTATTGTTCGTCAGGCGCGTTTGATTTGAACCGTCCGGGTTCATCACATAGATCTCCTCGTTGCCGTCGCGTGGCGAGGTAAATGCAATCTTGTCCTGCGCCGCACTAGTTGCCGGCAGGATGAGAAGTATTAATGCAAATAATCGTATTGAGATTGTGTTTTGGGTGGTCTGTCGTAATTTCATGATCATTCTCCTGTCGTATGCCCAGCTCTTGCTGCGAAAGCTTTGAAATCAATCGGAGCAGGCGACCCCTGTAAACAAATCTTCCATTTTCGGCAGATTTGAGTTAAACTAGCCGGACATCAATGAAACTGCGGTCAATGCGAAGTGTCTGCTCCTTGCGATTCACCCTATTGCGAGGCGGCAGGAAATGTCTTTAGATTTAACTTCAAATTTTCTTCAATTTAGGATTGGAATGGCTAACGGCAACCGACACAAGATTTATCAGTTCGATGAATTTAGTCTCGATGCCGACCTATTGATGCTCTACGCCGGTGAGATCGAGATAACGCTCCCGCCGAAGGTCATCAAGACTTTAGCGGTGCTAGTCGAAAACCAAGGCGAGATCCTTAGCAAGGATGAATTGATCGGGGCAGTTTGGGGCGATTCCATCGTCGAAGAGTCGAATCTTTCGCAGTACCTCTACCTGCTTCGTAAGACTCTCGGCAACATGCCTGATGGTCACCCGTATATCGAGACGCTTCGCCGACGGGGTTATCGGTTCAACGGTGACGTGCGCGAAGGCGCTAATGGCAACGTTAATGCCGGAAACAATATCGTTCCGCTGCCGGAACCCGCGCGAATACACACGATGCGACAGGGTAACGTGCTGCGCGTGGCTGATTGGCAGCCCACCCCTCAGGCGCCGTTCTTACCCGAAGCCGCTCTGTCCACCGCAGAGACGGTCGTTCCAATACGGCGTTCGCTTACTTCAATTCTCGCGTTGGCCGGGGTCCTTATCGCGGCGGCGGCAGGTGGCCTTGTTTATTTCTGGCCGCGGGAAACGCCGGTTGTGAGCACAACGCAGCCATCACGCGAGATGACCGTAACGCGCCTGACCAACGGCAACTTTGTTTATGGCGCAACGATCTCACCGGACGGCAGCCACTTTGCTTACAGCGAGATCGACGACGATGAATCGCGGCTCTTTGTTCAGCAGACAGGCCAGAATTCGCGGGTTGAGTTGTTTTCATTGCCGGATCACACGATCCAGGGGACAACATTCTCACCCGACGGCCGATGGATCTACTTTTTGAGTACAAACAGAGGCGACCGGAAAGGAACGCTTTTTCGCATCCCGACGATAGGCGGCTCGCCGACGAGCCTGCTTTCCGGCGCGATCAGCACAGTATCGTTCTCGCCGGACGGCAAGGAAATTGCATTCATGCGAATTAACGCACAGGGTGATACTTCCCTGATGATCGCCGACAAGGACGGGCGCGGCGAACGGGCCATCGTTGAACGACGCGGACTTGTAACGCTCGGCGGCAATGGAGCCTGGTCGCCCGATGGTACGAAGGTAGTTTTCTCGGAGTGGGACAGAACAACGTCTCCAGCCACATCACGCCTAAAAATGGTTGATCCGTCAACCGGGATCGTCAGTTCGTATTCCGATGAGCCGTGGGAAATCAACTCCCGTATAGAATGGGTGCCCGATGGGTCTGGTATCGTGACCGTCGGTACGCGAGCGACCGACCGCGCGATGCCGATGTATCACTACAACGTGTTTTACGTTTCGTATCCGGAAGGCGTCTCACGTCGAATTACCAACGACGGCAACCGGCACGATCTCACCGGCCTCGGAATAGCGAGAGATGGCAGCCTCATTGCGGTTCCGAACACACGAACATGCCAGATCTGGTCGATGAAGGCGACCGGTGACGCCGCCACGGCGGTTCAGATCACGCGTGGGTCGGCGGATGGGCGGGCTGGACTCGTCCCGCTGCCGGACGGACGTATTGCGTACACCGCGCGCACGGCCGAAAGTTTGACCATCTGGGTCGCGAATGATGATGGTACCGAGGCAAAGCAGATAGAGACCGGCTTTGAGTACAACGAAGAAGTGCGCGCCGATCCAGCGGGACGATTTCTCGTCTTTTCCAGTGTCACCAAAGAGTTGATTCACCACCTTTTCCGGATCGATCCCGACGGCAGCGATCTAAAGCAGTTGACACGTGGCAACACCCACGAGATCGATTCGGCCATATCGCCTGACGGGAAAACGATCGTTACTCATTCCGTTGATATGTTGTCGAACCCGCCGAAGACCGTTCTGAAGAAGGTTTCAGCAGATGGCGAGGCACCGGAAGTGCTCGCCTTAGAGAACTGTAAAAGCCCGGTATATTCGCCGGATGGCTCGATGCTGTCATGCCTCCGTGGCAGCGAAGCGGTGATCGTGACCGCATCTGACGGACGCGAGATCGAGAGTCTTCCTTTGCCGTCGGTCGCTTACGCCAACTTTGGAGCGCTCTGGACGCCGAATGGAACGGGCCTGATCGTGATGACCCCCGAAAAGGGCCTGAACTCGAACCTAACGGTGCTCCCGCGTGACCGGAGTAAACATTATAGGCTCACCAACTTTACGAGCGGTACGATCTACCGCTATGCATTCTCGCACGACGGTAGCCGCCTATTCGTCGCACGCGGCTACCCGACGCAGGACGCCATTCTCATCAAGAACTTCAAATAGTTGAAGGTAAGTCGTCTATTTTCGCACGACGGTGTACGC
>JBAUGL010000063.1:0-24367 GCA_049679665.1 Pyrinomonadaceae bacterium
CGTCCGAGGAGCAACTCGCCAAATATCCTGACAGCAAGCGCATATTCTTAAATGGCGGCAAATTCTACGAGGAAGGCGAACTCTTCAAACAGCCCGACCTGGCGAGTACGTTATCAAGGATCCAGGCTCACGGCGCGTCGGAGTTTTATACCGGGAAAACGGCACGCCTGATCGCGGCTGATATGGCTGCGAATAACGGCCTTATCGCGCTTGCGGACCTAAAGAATTACGTGGCGAAAGTACGGACGCCGCTGCGTGGAACGTACCGCGGTCACGAGATAATTGTCGCGCCGCCACCGAGTTCGGGCGGACTCGTGATGCTTCAGGTTCTGAATATTTTAGAGCCGTTCGACATTAAGGGAATGGCGTTCAACTCTGCGGCGAAACTTCATCTTTACACTGAGGCCTCACGTCGGGCATTCGCTGATCGAGCTGAGTTCATGGCCGACCCTGACTTTGCAGATGTACCCGTCAAGACACTTATCGACAAGAAATACGCAAGGGAACAAGCTTCGACGATCGATTTGAACCTTGCGACGGCGAGCAAGGACGTCAGTCATGGAAAGATCATCGGGGCAGAACCGACCGAGACAACTCACTATACCGTTGTGGATGCCGATGGAAACGCAGTATCAAACACCTATACGATAAATGACCTATACGGATCGGCCGTGACAGCGAAAGGCACCGGCGTTCTTTTGAACGATGAGATGGACGACTTTGCAGCAAGTCCCGGCAAAATTAATATGTTTGGCTTGATACAGGGCGAACGGAATTCGGTTCAGCCCGGGAAGAGGCCGCTTTCATCGATGACGCCAACGATCGTTTTGCGAAAAGACGGCACCCTGTGGTTTGCTTTAGGAGCGAGGGGCGGCCCACGCATCATCTCTGCAGTAATGCAGTCGGTCATAAACGTAATTGACCACGGAATGGATATTCAGGCAGCAATCGACGCCCCTCGAATACATCACCAATGGTTTCCCGATGAGATGATGTTCGAACCGTACGGGCTCTCGCCGGACACGAAAAAAATCCTCTCTGACTACGGCCACAAATTTTCTGACGATGGAGCCTACATTGCCTCGGCCACCGGGATTATGATCGATGAGAAGGGCGTCAGGCTAGGGGCGATCGATTCGAGAAGTGATGGCGAGGCAATCGGGTACTGATAAACTTCCGGTATACCGTCGGAATCCTGCTGTTGGCTGCACACAGGGAATGCACAGGTCTATTTGTTTTTCTCGAGCAGTTTGGTCGTGCTTTCCGTCACACTTGATGGTTGAAGGTCGTTCGTGTCACGCCAAAGTCCGGCGCCGGGAGAAACGTAATCCGATGCCGGATAAACCTGCTGCGGTGGAAGTGCAGGGTTGACCGCCGAGGACCGAAGGTTGACGGGGACAGGCGACGAAAGCTCGGTGACCGCGCCAGCGGCAAACGATACGGGCTTCTTTAAGAAGATCATTGACGAGATCAGGAACATCAACCCGCCGAATATTCCGATCACCGCCGATGCGGCCGCCAACTCCTCAACATCGACAATTCCCCAAAGCGGGGCCAGGATCAGTAAAAAGAATAGAAACCAAAGAACACTAAAACCAATACCGTTTCGCCTCGTAAGCACTGTGGATTTTGAGGTTAATTCAGCCAATTGAGGAAGGGTTCCACCGTGCAGAAGAAGTTCCGCGACGATACCCATTTGAAATCCGCATCGAGAACAGAACTTGGTCGCTTCAGAAATTTGTTGTTGTCCGCAACGAGGGCAATGCATTGACATACTCGAATCAGTAACCGAACTCTTTACAAGACGAATTCTTGCACGAAAAGGTTTGCAATGCAACGAAATTCAGCGCTTCGGAAGCTTTTGATCGGATAACATCTGGAAGACAGCAAATGCCCTGCCTTGAAAATGGTCTGCCCGTGAAAGCGTATCAAGTAAGATCTCGAAGAGTGTGCGTAAACGTTCGGGAGACGGCACTTGCCTCTTTAGGTCGTCGTCAGACGAAACTACGCATATGCCTTTTCGGGCGGTTCGGCGAACCTCATCTAGGTATTCGAGGACTAGCTGGTTAGTTGAAAGCTTCTCGGGGAGTGTCCATTCAAACGGGTCATCCCAGAGTCGGGTCATGATCCCGCCAAACGATTGCTCGACAACGGCAGCAGATCGCAAGATGTACTCGCCGCAGGAAAACATTGTAAAAGTCCGCGGCAGGTCCCTTGGCCGTACAAAAAGATCGTCTTGTTCGATCTTTCGTACAAGTTCCTCAGTGCGTTCGAGGAGAAAATCGAAATGTCTACCGAATGTATCAACGAGTGATCGGGAAGAAGTGGATGGGGAATCAACCATATTCTGCGGTCAGAGTAAAGAGGTGTTTCGGAGCAAATCAAATCGAACACCTTTTTTGTTAGAGAAGTACTGGAAATTGGGCGGCGCTCGACTCCGAAACGCTGTTAACTAAGAGCAACTATTTCCTTCTGAATTTCCGATTCTCTTCATACATTCCGAGACCGTAATTGCGCCCGTTCCAGCTGATTCCGTTGCCTATACGCCCCTGAACACCAACCTCAGCACCTTTATTGGGTACGGTGTCCTCGGTAACGACCCAAATCGACCCGGTACCGTCGTCAACCTTATAAATACCGCCGCGGATGGGAGTGCCAGGGATCGATAGTCCATAGCTGTCCTTAACAACACCGGCGACCGCTATTTCTTTATTTACATATTTTGACGGGTTAGCCTCAACATCCGCTATTGTGGTCCGTTCGGGACAACCGGCGGTAAATGCCACCCCAGCGACCATAAAACCCAACACTACAAATTTACTAAATCTGTTCATTTTATCTCCATTGTTTACGATCATTATCGGGAAGAGCCTGTACAATTTCAAAAGATTCAATTTTAGCACCAAAGTTTGCCATATATTTTGATTTCTGCAATGCTTTTCCTGTCGTTTCAGATTTATTCCGCATTCACAAAACTGATGACAGCCGTTAAGACAGACCATATTATAAGCCGGGTCAGATTTGCGTCCAGTTTGGAAGCCGATAAATGGCATCCCTCGGAGGGGCCGGAGGCGTATCAATGCTGGCATTTCGATGCGTTATCGGATGATGGCAAGGATGCTGTCATAATAACTTTCTTCGATAATTCGGTAGTGTCAAGAGACTATGCCGGTTCCTTAAGACCTGGCGAAGGCCCGCCCCCGAGACGTGTTCCGGCGGTCCAGTTTGCCTATTACAAAGATGGCCGTCCCGTCCATCGGACGATGAACGAGTTTGGCGAGGGTGATTTCGCTGCGGCAGATGGCCGTGTTGAATGCTCCATAGGTGACTCGAACTTTCGACTCGAATCCGCACCTTACGGTTCAGGATTTCTTGTTAAGGTCTCAGCGTTCCTTAGCCGCAGTAGAAGAATCGAGGCTCGGTTCGAATGGCTTTCAATTGAGGCTGATCTGCGGCCGGCTGACGCGACTCCGGACAACAATGCTCATAATTGGAACATGACATCACCCCGGTCGGACGTGACCGGTCGAATAAAGGTATTGGATAAGAACGACACTGAAACTGAGGTCATTCAATTTCGGGGTACAGGGTACCATGACCATATGCTCGATCGACGGTCACTTACGGCAACGATTAGCGAAAGACACTGGGGTCGGGCGCACTTTGTGGATTCAACGGCGGTGTTTCACCGACTGCGGGAAACGGGAGACAGCCAGCCATGGACCCGTCTTTATATAATTAGGGACGGGATCTTGAGGGAGAAGGATGTTAGATACGAGGAACAGTTGTACGTTCGGGACAAATTCGGGATCAAATATCCTTCACGTGTGCGAATGTTAACTGACGACAACATTCGACTGCGCAGTAAAACTATAAAAGTGATCGATTCCAGCTTCTATCGCCTTCGATTCATCAGCGAAATGACTCTTACGCTTCGCGATGGCAAACCCCGAAAAACCATAGGTATGTCGGAAATCCTCGCCCCGAAAGTTCTAAAATACCGTTGGCTGAACTGGCTAAACCATCTTAGGACAGTTAAAAAGTAAGAGTGATCTCAGCGAGTTGAAAGCTACAAATCGATTGGTAGCCCGTAGGGGAGTTGAACCCCTCTTTCGAGGTTGAGAACCTCGCGTCCTAACCGATAGACGAACGGGCCGCGACGTGTGAGAGATTATATCCATTTGTTCCATTTTCGCAAAACGACGGTGCCGCGATGCGCGGTTTCTTGACCTTAGGCAAAAGCCTACTTAAACTAGTGTTTTAGACCTACGTTCATCGAAAACACTATGACACACGATCTATTTGGTACACGGCAATCGTTTCAAACTGGCTCCGGCGCAAGCGGAGCCTTTTATTCATTACCAAAGCTGCAGGAGGAAGGCCTCGGCGATATATCCAGGCTACCTATTTCGATTCGGATCGTTTTGGAATCGGTCCTGCGAAATTTCGATAACGGCCAGCGCGTCAGCGAAGCGAACATTAGGGCACTCGCTAAATGGGAGGCCCGCGGTGAACGGACCGAAGAGATACCGTTCGTCGTCGCTCGCGTAATTTTACAAGATTTCACCGGTGTCCCGCTGCTTGTCGATCTGGCGGCGATGCGTTCGGCGGTTGAACGAATGGGCCGTGATACGGGGGTTATCGAGCCGTTGGTCCCAGTTGACCTGGTCATCGACCACTCGGTGCAAGTCGATTATTCAGGCAGCGAATATGCGTATCAGCGGAATATGGAGATGGAATTCAAGCGGAATGAGCAGCGCTACAGATTCTTGAAATGGGGAACGCAGGCTTTTAACGGATTTAGTGTAGTGCCTCCCGGAATCGGTATAGTCCATCAGGTGAATCTTGAGTATCTCGCGAAAGGCGTCTTCGAGCGTGACGACGTCTATTTCCCGGACACGCTCGTAGGAACCGATTCGCACACCACGATGATAAATGGGCTGGGAATCGTTGGGTGGGGTGTCGGCGGCATCGAGGCGGAAGCCGGAATGCTTGGGCAGCCGGTCTATTTTCTGACGCCCGATGTTGTAGGCGTGCATTTGACCGGCGAATTGCCGCAGGGGACAACTGCCACTGATCTTGTACTCCGACTCACTGAAATGCTCCGAAAAGCAAACGTAGTCGGAAAGTTTGTCGAGTTCTTCGGTGAAGGCGCAGCTGCGCTGCATGCTACGGACCGTGCCACCATATCGAATATGGCACCGGAATACGGGGCAACGATCGGATTTTTTGGAGTCGATGACAAGACGCTTGAGTATTTTACGAATACCGGCCGCAGCCATGAACAGGTGGATACGATACGCAATTACTACATGGCACAGAAGATGTTTGGCATTCCGAAGGATGGCGAAGTTGACTATACGACAGTAGTTGAATTGAATCTTGAAACAGTTACGCCGTCCGTTGCCGGGCCCAAGAGGCCGCAGGATCGAATCGAGCTTTCGAGTCTTGACGACCGATTCATCGAATTATTCACTAAACCGGTCGCCGACGGTGGTTACGGCAAGACGGAAGATGATCTCTCAAAGCAGTTTAAGGTAGAGATGTGCGGCATCGCGAACGGAGTTGTAAAGGGCGGAGGCGAGCAGAGCGCGAAATCGATACCGTTACCGATTCTTGGCAATACAAGCGAAATAAACACGAACGTAACCACCGAGGTCGAAATGATAAACAATCGGCCGACGCCGGATCGCGTCACGATTTCAAAAGAGGATTGTCCACCGATTCCGGTCACGATTGGCAATGGCCACGTGCTGATCGCGGCGATTACTTCCTGCACCAATACTTCGAACCCCTCGGTGATGATAGCAGCTGGAATAGTCGCCAAGAAGGCGGTTGAAAAAGGAATGCGAGTGCCCGAGTATGTTAAGACCTCGCTTGCTCCAGGCTCCCGCGTCGTCACCGAGTATCTCGAAAAGACAGGGCTTCAGGAGTACCTTAACAAGGTCGGGTTTAATCTTGTGGGATACGGCTGCACAACGTGTATCGGAAATTCCGGCCCGCTTGATCCAGGTATCGAACAAGAGATCGTCGAGAACGATATCGTGGCTGCGTCGGTTCTTTCAGGTAATCGAAATTTTGAAGCGCGAGTTCATCAAAACATCAAGGCAAACTTTCTAATGTCGCCTCCTCTGGTCGTTGCCTACGCCCTTGCAGGGACCGTGCTGAAAGACGTTTACCTTGATCCGATCGGACAGGATAGGGACGGCAAAGACGTTTTTCTCAAAGACATATGGGCCTCGCTTGACGAGGTAAGAGAATACCTTTCTATGGCCTTTGACCCCAATACGTACAAAAACCTGTACACGGAATTTGCCGAACAGAATCCGCTTTGGAATGAAATTCCTTCAAGTGTTGGAAAAGTGTATGAGTGGGACAGCGATTCTACGTATATTCAGGAGCCGCCGTATTTTGATAACTTCTCAATGGAAACCGGCAAGTTTTCAGATGTGCTCGGGGCACGGGCTCTCGCGATCTTTGGTGACTCGGTTACTACCGACCACATCTCACCTGCGGGAGCGATAAAGGCGAATTCGCCCGCAGGAACTTATTTGCAGGAAAAAGGCGTGGAACCTAAAGACTTCAATTCGTACGGTTCGCGGCGGGGAAATGACCGCGTGATGCTCCGGGGAACGTTCGCGAATGTTCGCATCAAGAATATGATGGTTTCGCCAGTTGAGGGCGGTTATACAAAACATCAGCCGAACGGTGAAGAGATGTCAATATATGACGCCGCGATGAAGTATAAGGTCGACGGCACGCCGCTCGTCATATTTGCAGGTCAAGAGTATGGAACGGGCAGCTCGCGCGACTGGGCCGCTAAAGGGACAGCGTTAATGGGGGTAAAGGCCGTTATTAGCAGCTCTTTTGAACGAATACACCGCTCAAACCTCGTTGGAATGGGTGTCCTTCCGCTGCAGTTCAAAGAAGGCCAATCGGCAGAAACACTGAGCTTAGACGGGACGGAAACGTTCGAGATCTTGGGATTGGATTTGGTCGAGGTGAGTCCGAGACAAGACGTGAGGTTGAGAATCCACCGCGTCGACGGTTCAGTCGTTGAGACCGATTTAACGCTTCGAATCGATACACCGATCGAGCTCGAATACTACAAGAGCGGAGGAATCCTGCCCTATGTTTTGAAACAGTTGCTTGCGAGAAAGTCGGCCAGTCAATAGAAATGAGTAAAACCGTCGCCTCCGAACCGGCCGCCTGTAGTTGTGAAATCTATTTGCAAAAAAACTGAAACAGGTTAAAGTTCTATTATTACCGCGATTGCCCGGCGGTTTTTGTAAGTTTTGTTCCGGAGAATTCCAAACATGAGATATATTTTAGCAGCGCTATTAGTCGGCACATTCCTGGGTGTCAATACAACCTCAATTTTTGCCCAACGTGGAAGATCACGAACTGCTCAACGACAGAAAGTTGGGTTTGACCAAGTCCGTGCACTTTCTGATGGAACCGGCGCTGTATTGGTCTGGAAAATGCGATATGAGTCGGGAAATATAGGCTTTTTCCTTTATCGGCTGGACAACGGTCAACCGGAACTCGTAAGTGATAAGTTTGTGCCGAGTGCTGTAATTGGTGCTGATTCGGTGCCGTCAAATGGAGAACAATATTTCTCGTTCGACCCGCAAGGCGAGGTTGGCTCAGCCTATTACATTGAATGCATTACAAGAAGCGGGAAGCGAATGCATAGCGGTATCGTCACAGTTGAATATTCATTGGAAATTGAGGGGCTTACGGGATACTCATCGGCAGAGTTTTTACGGCAGCATCAGGATGCTCGGCCGTTCAAATCTGCGGATGAGTTGAAGACCCCGCAGCCGCTTACGGAGGAGATCGAGGCGTTCGAATCGCTTGCGGATATCGGCAAGCACCGGTGGGTGGTAAGCCAACCAGGAGTTAAAATAGGGGTTAGAGCTGAGGGACTGTACCGTGTGACCCGTGCTGAACTTGCGGCGGCCGGTTTCAATGTAAATTCCGACCCAACGAAATGGCAGCTCTATACCGAAGGTGTTGAACAAGCCGTGATCGTTTCAAGTGGCGGAACCTATTTGGAGTTTTATGGAACCGGAATCAATACGATCGAGAGCGATACCAGGACTTACTACCTTGTCTCAGGTCCTGAAAATGGGAAGCGAATGGGAAATGTCGTCGCTCGTGCAGGGCCAAGTGCGGTACAAGCAAGAAACTACGACCGATCCTATTATATAGAAGAGAATATTATATACCTTAACGATGTGATTAACGGTGAGGGTAATGATAACTATTTTGGACGGTTGCTCTCAAGCACGCCGACAAGTTTTACGTTCGATCTCACAGGCATCGACTCCTCACCGATTAATTCGGATATCGAGGTTAAGTTTCAAGGGTTTACCGCTACCCAACATACTGTCAATCTAGTGCTAAACGGGCACACCCTCGATCCGATAACGGGTTCGTTTGGTCTCACGCCGTTTGGCCGACAATATACGATACCAACATCATTTCTCGTGAATGGCGTCAATTCGCTGCAGCTATCGTCACCCGCCGGAGACTTTAGCAATTTTGATTCTATTCGAATTGACATTGCCAGAAAGTATCGGGCCATCGATAATCAGCTCTCATTTTATACGCAGGATTTTCGCGTAACAAATTTAGAAGGTTTTTCGTCCGGCAATATTCGCATTTTTGACGTTACCCACGAAGGTAACCCGGCGATGTTCACAAATTTAACAGGCCAGGCCGATGGATCATTGCGAATGCCGGCACAACGGGGACGGCTTTCATTCGCGGTCGAGGCTTCTGCAGTTAAGGTCGCGGCGTCGATAAAAGTGAACACTCCATCAACTCTTTCGACGCTCGCGAATGACGGAAATCTGATAATAATAACGCACTCGACGTTTCGAAATGAAGCCGAAGCATGGGCAACGTACCGAAGGAATCAAGGGGTCGTCGTTAAAGTGGTTGATATTGAGGACGTGTTCGATGAATTCGGTTATGGCGTCGGAACGTGGACTGCGATACGCGATTTCCTGCAGTATGCGAAAGGAAACTGGAATGTTAAGCCAAATTACGTCCTGTTAATAGGCGATTCGACCTTCGACCCAAGGAATTACGAAGGAGTTGGGAAAAATTATATTTCAACCCGCTTTGTTGACACGATCTATACCGAGACACCTAGCGATGACGGAATCGTAGATTTTAATGGTGATGGCCTTGCCGAATTGGCGATCGGGCGAATTCCTGCGCGAACCGTAGAACAAGTTTCGCAATCGCTGGTTAAAGTGGATGCTTTCGAACAATCGGTAGCGACGCAGAATGAATTAGACCGCGGCGCCCTCTTTGCTTATGACCGTCCGGACGGATACGATTTTGAGGCAATGAGTGGGCGAATGCGCGATGAACTTCCTGCCGGAACCCCAAATACGATGGTTGGCCGAATGTTGGACAACAGCACACAGCCAGCTTTGATTGCGGCTATGAATACGGGAAAGTATCTCGTTAACTATTCGGGACACGGAACGGCTGGAGCCTGGGTGAACGGTAATTTTTTTGCTAATTCCACCGTCCCTCAACTCACCAACGCGAACAATCGTTCGGTTTACACTATGTTGACTTGTTTGAACGGTTATTTTGTTCAATTGAATAGTTTAAGCCTTGCGGAGAATTTGATATTTGCTCAAAACGGCGGTGCGGTCGCTTCATGGGCATCCAGCGGAAAGACGACGCCAAACATTCAAGAGGTAATGGGTACGCGATTCTATGATAAAATCGGCGGCGGGACCATCCCGCGACTTGGCGACCTTATTTTGGATGCTAAAACAGTGGTTCCGGGCGGCACCGATGTAAGGCTCTCGTGGGTATTGCTCGGGGATCCAATGCTAAAGGTTCGTTAAGGTGAGAATATGTCTGATCATACGTACCCTTCCGGTTTTACGGTTACGATCGAGAAACGAGAAGTTGATTCGGTCGTTGCCAGATTGAAACACTATTACAAGTCGGAATTCGGACGTCAATACGACGATTCGACGCTAAGTTCCACATTGGCCGTATGGATCGATAGAATAGTAGACGATGCTGCGGACGATCTTGGAGAAATACTTACCTCACCGCACCGCGAAGAATCTCGAGAATTCCGATCTATCCTTGAGGAAAATGCGAATTTTCGTGAAGCACCCGAGATCATCAAGGAGGAGGAGCGTAATGCTTCGAGCGTATTCTCCGGCAATCGGGCGTTTTCAGCGGAACGGCTCGGCGCTATGATGGCCTACATAGCACGTAAGGGTGAAAATATTTATAAGACAAAACTGAATAAACTGCTTTTCTACAGTGACTTCATTAATTTTCATCTTCAGGGCCGTTCCATCTCTGGGGCAACTTATTCTCACTTGCCCTTTGGGCCGGTTCCTCAGCAATACGAAGAAGTATTGGACGGGTTGCAGCAATCAGGAGCGGTCAATCTGGCCCGTGTTGGAAGCGATGCTACGTTAATTCAACCTTCGGTGGAAACTGCGCAGACGAAATTGTCGGCTGAGGAAATAGGTACAATCAACTGGGTCTTAGAGAATTACGGAATGAAGTCTACGGGCGAGATAAGCGACCAGTCCCACCGCGAAATGGCATATCGATTCACCCGGCCAGGTGAAATAATTGCTTACCGCTATGCACAGTTCTTCGAGCATCTGCCCGAACTCCGCGAATATCACCAGTGCGTTTCCGCGCAGAAGTAATTGTCCCTCCTAAATGTCATAAAATTCTTGGCGCATTTTCTTTTAAAAGTAGCGAAAGATTGTTCGTATTGCATTGATGTTAAAGCGCATAATGTATTACTTTTGCAATATGGACAATGGGATAACCATCAGACCCTTGGCATGTGAGACTGAGTTGCTTTGCAATAAGCAATAAATAAAGGACTTACATGAAACCAACCGACATAAAAGATCCGGAATATTTCCACAAGGTAGTTGACTGTCAATATGCCTGTCCCGCGCATACGCCGGTGCCGGAGTATATCCGGCTGATCGCTGAAGGAAAATACACCGAAGCATACATGATCAACTGGGATTCGAATGTGTTTCCCGGTATCCTGGGAAGGACGTGCGATCGTCCGTGCGAACCAGCGTGCCGTCGTGGGCGGCTGGATCAGGAGCCGGTTGCGATCTGTCGCTTGAAACGTGTCGCCGCAGACAACAAGGGCGAGGTCAAATCGCTGATGCCGCAAGGGCCATTTGCCCCGAATGGGAAGAAGGTCGCGCTCCTGGGTGCGGGACCGGCAAGCTTAACAGTAGCTCGCGATCTTGCACCGCTCGGGTACGAACTGCATCTTTACGACGAACAGAAACGCGGCGGCGGGTTTATGCGTTCGCAAATCCCTGCATTCCGCCTGCCGGAGAGCGTTCTTGAAGAGGAGGTCGATTACATTCTCGACCTCGGAATCCACACCCATTTCAACACCTACGTCGATTCGCTAAAGGGCATTCTTGAGAAAGATTACGATGCCGTTTTTGTAGGCACGGGCGCGCCGCGTGGCCGCGATTTGCCCGATCTGCCCGGTCGCAAGGAAGGCGGAGCAAATATTCACATCGGCATCAATTGGCTTGGCAGCGTGGCATTTGAGCACATCGACAAGATCGGCAAGCGCGTCATCGTCCTCGGCGGCGGAAATACTGCGATGGACTGCTGCCGCACTGCCCGTCGTCTAGGCGGTACGGACGTAAAGGTGATCGTTCGCAGCCCATTCATGACGATGAAGGCTTCCCCCTGGGAGAAAGAGGATGCCCAACACGAAGACATCCCCATCATCGACAACCACGTGCCGAAGGCTTTCGTCGTCGAACGGAGCGCGGACACTCTTGTCCGGACAGGCGACGCTTCGTCGGCTGAAGACGGTGGCGATAGTCTCGCCGGAGGAACCGGCGATTGGGACAGGAGTGTCCCCGCACCGCGCCTCATCGGAATGATGTTCGAAAAAGTCGAGGCAAAATACGACGAGAGCGGCAAACGGAGCCTCGTGCCGACCGGTGAACCTGAAGTATTTTATCCGGCGGACGACGTTTTGATCGCCGTCGGCCAGGAAAACAGCTTTCCGTGGATCGAGCGTGATATCGGCGTCGAGTTCGACAAATGGGGAATGCCTGTAGTAGATAAAACGACTTTTCAATCGACGCACCCGAAAGTTTTCTTTGGCGGCGATGCGGCATTTGGCCCCGAAAATGTGATTACCGCTGTCGCCCACGGCCACCAGGCTGCCATTTCGATCGATCTAATCTGCAAAGGCGAAAATATAAATAAACGCCTATCACCGTATGTAAATCTGGTCAGCCAGAAAATGGGCATTCACGAGTGGGCCTATGACAGCGAGGTCGTAAACGACGAGCGCTACATCGTACCGCAAACCGATAAATCGATCACGCTCAAGGACCGAAAGCAGGAAGTCGAACTGGGCTTTGATCCGCTTGCCGGTTACCAGGAGGCCATGCGGTGCCTCAACTGCGATATCGAGACAGTTTTCCACGCCCCAAAATGTATTGAGTGCGATGCCTGCGTCGACATCTGCCCGACAAGCTGTATCACATTCACGCCAAACGCCGAAGAGCCACTTCTAAGGACAATGACAAAGGTGCCCGCGCTCAATACGTCGCAGGACCTTTACGTTTCCGACGCTCTGCCCCAAACGGCCCGCATTATGGTCAAGGACGAAGACGTCTGCCTCCACTGCGGCCTCTGCGCTGAACGCTGCCCCACCGCCGCCTGGGACATGCAAAAATTCTGGTACAACGTCACCAAGGCCGGCGAGGTCAAGTACGGGTGCAATGGAAATGAAGGCGGTTGAGCGATCGCTAGTCGGAGCCGGTAGCGACTGGGTTCTTGGAACAATTATATAATGTTGACGGAAGAAAAATTATGACCGCACAAACAATGGATATTATGGAGAGGGCCGAAATGCTGCCAATCGATCTGAAGCTCGAATTGGTAGACAGGCTCTTGGAAAGCATCTCTCCGTCACAAAAGGAGATCGACGAGCTATGGAAGGTCGAAGTCGAGCGCCGAGTCGAAGAAGTTCGTTCGGGAAAGGTCAAGACAATCCCAGGTGAACAGGTGTTTGAAGAGATACGGAACCGATTCGGTAAATGACGTTTGAATTCCATCCCGAAGCTCGGATCGAGTTTATCGAAGCCATCTCGTTCTACGAAGAATCTCGCGAAGGCTTGGGCCTGCGTCTTTCGCGTGAAGTGTATGCGACGATCAAGCGTATAACACTCGGGCCGAATGCCTGGCCACGCATATCCGAAAATACGAGACGCTGTTTTACCAGTCGGTTCCCATACGGGGTCGTCTATGAGGTTCGCGAGGATGATATTCTGGTCATCGCGATTGCTCATTCGAGCCGTGAACCGTTTTATTGGAAGGATCGCCTCAGGTAAGTGGTGAGCCGAACGCTACCCCACAGCCCCCTGGGAAATCGCAAAAATTCTGGTACAACGTCTCCAAGAGCCGGCGAAATCAAGTACGGGTGCAATGGAAATGGTAACGGTTAAAGTTCGTCCAGTCTTGCGCCCGAGTGAAGTGTGGGTGCTACATGATTCATGAGATTGAAAAAGGTGCGTTTGATGATGTAACGAACAGGAAGTTGTTCACGCTGGAATTAGCTGCGCCGAACGAAATCGGAACTATCGATCTGGGCTCGCCCCATTTTTTTTGTTTGATTGCTTGGGATGCAAGCCATAGCTCAATTGAAGAGGTTTCTGCATTGATTGATCCGTTGATAAAAGCGGGATGTGTCTACTTCGTGTGCTGGGGACCATCGTGCGAGTGGGTTCACGATATTATCGATGAGTCTGATCCGTATACCGAAAGTATCATCATGACAACGTGGCATTCGAATGAGTCGCTAGAAGAGGCTTTGTGGCACTTCTTGAACGTCACCTGGCCTGATGAGGAGTTTGAAGAAACGTCGAGAGCGTCGCTTGGTCTTACCGTTGGTTCGACTGAATGGGCATCAGAGGTGAAAACTGCACTTTTGGATCCTCGTGTCTTCTCGAAGATGGTTTCAGACAAGGAAGAATCGGCAAAATCGAGCACGAAGCAGCCCTCGTCCTTCAAAAAGTTGAGACAATGGCTCACGAAGCACTGACGATCGCAACTCGAAACGAAGAGGTGAAAGTTCCTCACGAAGGGCATAAAGTACCTCACGAAGTCGCGAAAACCGGCATTGCATAGCGATGAAATGAGTTTAGCCGTGGGTTTCAACCCACGGAAAGAATATGAAAGATTCCAGTCGCGTAGCGACGACTGAATATTACGACGTATATTCAACTGCCGCTGACGCGGCATGGATGTTTTGATAACCACGTCCGTGGGTTGAAATTCAGTTGACCGCTACGCGGCCGTTACCGATCAGTTTCGGCGTCGCGAGGGAGATGTAATGGCAAACGATAGAGTGTTCGCGATGAGTTTCGCGAGCGTTTATCCTCATTATGTGGCAAAAGCCGAGAAGAAAGGTCGCACGAAGGAAGAGGTTGACGAATGTATTCGCTGGCTGACGGGATACACAAAACCCGGTCTCGCAAAACAGATCGAGAAGTGGACTTCTCTAAGGGACTTCTACGAAAAGGCCCCGAAGCTGAACCCGAACGCCTCCCAGATCAAAGGTGTAGTATGCGGCATCCGCGTCGAAGACATCGAAGACCCTCTGATGCAAAAGCTCCGCTACCTCGACAAACTAATTGACGAACTCGCAAAAGGTAAAAAGATGGAGAAGATACTGAGGACGGCGGAGTAGCTTTGTCCCGAACCATGAGAGACGAAATCAAAATCAGCAACGTGAGCGATCAGCGACACTTTACCGCGCCAAAGATCTGTCACAATTTGAACTGCGGATTTCAGACTCACGAGCCGTTGGCGAAGTGTCCGGAGTGCCGACGACCGCTGTGGACTGCAAGTGAATTCCGGGTAATTTCTTCACTGATCGTCTGTTGTGGAGCCTTCCTTTTGATTGTCGGCGTCGGATTAGGATACATCGCATATCGAAATCTCGCTCCCGGTGGTCGTTTGCCCGAAGGCTATGAAACTGGAGTGGTCATGCTTTCGCTCATAGCGCTTTTTGTCTCGATCTTCGGAATGGTGATCATTTCGGTGGGAATGTGGCAGGTGCTTTTCGGCGTGGCAAATCGTCGTTTGATAATTGTTTTGTTGATCTTTCTATTTGGTCTTGGGGTGATTATCGTACTCGGACGAATTATTTTGTTGCTGCTGTCGTAGGTTTAGGGAATGACATACGACACACTGATGTTTACCCCTCGAAAGCGCGATCACAAACGAACCGTAATATTACTAATGACGGCGGAATAGCGATATAATAAGCGCGAATGCAAGAGAGTAAGATAAACGATTTTGTAGTTAGGTTCGCAAACGTCAATGGAACTGGCTCCGCTAGCGCGAACGCTTTGTTCACGAAAGCCGTATTTCGGATGGGTGTGCCGGTGACGCCGAAAAATATTTTTCCGTCGAACATCCAGGGCCTGCCGACTTGGTACGAGGTGCGGGTTAGCGAGAAGGGTTATCTCGGCCGACGTGAAGGCGTCGATCTGATGGTAAGCGTCAATCCACAGAGCATGAAGGCGGACTTTGAATCGGTGCGGCCAGGCGGAAATTTTCTTTACGATAGTTCAAAGCCGCTCGCACCGGAATTCAGCCGCGAGGACATCACGTACATCGGTATTCCACTGATGTCGCTTTGTAACGCCGAGTTTACCGACGCTCGGCAGCGGCAATTGTTTAAGAATATCGTTTATATCGGAGCGCTTTCCGCCTTGCTCGATATCGAGTTTCCGGTGCTCGAAGGCCTGATCGGCGAGCAGTTCAAGGGCAAGGAAAAGCTGATCGAGCCGAATATCAAGGCGTTGAATATCGGCGTGAAATACGCGCGCGAGAATTTCGATTGTCCGCTTGATATCCGTGTGACGCGCCGCGACATTCTAAAAGATAAGATCCTGATCGACGGCAACTCGGCTTGCGGGCTGGGAGCGGTCTATGCGGGTGCGACGGTCGCCGCCTGGTATCCGATCACGCCTTCGACATCAGTTGTTGAGGCGTTTGGCAAGTACGCCAAAAAATACCGCGTCGATCCGGTCACGGGTAAGAACAACTATGCGATCGTTCAGGCTGAAGATGAGCTTGCGGCGATCGGTATGGTTATGGGTGCGAGTTGGAATGGCGCCCGCGCGTTCACCTCGACTAGCGGCCCGGGCGTCAGCTTAATGAACGAATTCCTCGGCCTCGGCTACTTCGCCGAGGTGCCGACCGTACTGATCGACGTCCAGCGAACGGGCCCGTCCACTGGTATGCCGACGCGCACGCAGCAATCCGACCTCCTTCTCGCCGCTTACGCATCGCACGGCGACACGAAACACCCGTTGCTCTTTCCGGCAAGTCCAAAAGAATGCTTCGAGATGACGGTCGAAGCATTCGACCTCGCCGAGCGCCTGCAAACTCCGGTCATTATGATGACGGATCTTGACCTCGGCATGAACGACCACGTCACCGATTCGCTCGTCTGGGATGACACACGCCAATTCGACCGGGGGAAGGTTTTGACCGTGGAACAACTTGAGGAGATCTACGGACGGAACGCGGACGCCCTCGTCCGCAATGGCCGCAACGCGGCCACAAACGCCGACAGCTCCTCAAGTAGCCGTAACGTTGACTCTCCACCGTCTTATCTGAGCGACGAAGCGTCGTTCATTGCGGACGAGGGCGTCCGCGCTCCGGCGTTTCGAGGCAAATTTGGCCGCTATCTTGATATCGACGACGACGGCATCCCGTACCGAACGATCCCTGGCACTCATACAACCTACGGCGCGTTCGTCACCCGCGGCTCGTCGCGCGACGAATATGCCGTCTATACCGAGGACGGCGAAGCTTACCGCCGAAACATGGACCGCCTCGCCCGCAAATGGGACACGGCAAGGGAACTAGTTCCGCCGCCGGAGTTTTACCAGAATTCAAAAAAGAGTGTCCGCGCTCCGGGAGCGATCTTCTTCGGTACCTCGACGTACGCCGCAGTGGAAGCCATCGAACTGTTAAAAGAAGAGGGAATCCACCTAGACGCCTTGCGGGTCCGAGCCTTCCCCTTTGGCAAATCGATTGTCGAATTCATAACTGCCCACGAATCCATTTTCGTTATCGAACAAAACCGTGACGCCCAGTTCAAAAGCCTGCTGATGATCGAACTCAGCACGAATCCCGAAAAGCTAATCTCCGTCCTCAACTACGACGGAATGCCGATCACGGCGGACAATATTTTCAGGCAGATAAAACGGGTTATATCGGCGGAACACTACTCGAAATAAGTGTTAAATATCCCGCTTGCCCGACAACAGTTAAAAAGGGTTTATGACAATGACAGGCAAAATTATCTATTGGATCGCAACCATCTGGCTTGCATTAGGAATGGTATCAACTGCGATCGTACAGTTGATGAAGCCGCAAGCGGAATTGGATATGATGACGCGATTGGGTTATCCCGCCTACCTTCTAACTATCCTAGGCGTTTGGAAAATATGTGGGGTTGTTGCGGTGCTTATTCCTAAATTTCCCTTGCTGAAGGAATGGGCTTATGCTGGCTTCTTCTTCGCCATGTCGGGCGCCGCAATTTCTCATATCATAATGGGCGATCCCATCACCGAAATATTTCCCTCGCTGCTGCTTCTGGTCCTGACTGTCGTCTCGTGGTATTTCAGGCCTGATAGTAGGAAGATCCTAAGCGCGTCCGATTAGAGTATCAGCGAGAATAACATATGTCTGAGATTCGCCAGATCACTCCATTCCTTCACGTTCCGGATCTTGAGAGCGCTCTTGCCTTCTTTTGCGATACGCTCCCATTTGTTCTTAAATATCGTGAGGGAGGCTACGCCTACACCGAGCTTGAAGGGTGTGGTCTGCGCCTGCTTGAGGAGCCAACGCGAAAACTCACGCCAGACGGCAAGGCGCGTGTCAGCGTCTATATCGATGTGGCTGACATTGATGCACTGCATTCCAAACTCGCCCTATCACTTGCTAAATTGCCATCGGATCGGTTCGAACCGCTCCTGGACCAGTCTTGGAATCAGCGCGAGTTTCAGGTTCGTATGCCAGATGGCGACTGGCGCACGTTCGGCGCGCCGTCCTCGTAATTGAGCATTGCGCGAGCGGCTGAAATTCAATGTAGACGATATGAAAAAGCCTGTGGAAATGCGTGAGCCCTATGGCATCGAGCTTCACGATGGCGGTGTTGCGACAACGATCGATGTCTGGGAAATGCTGAACGCTAGTATTGACGGCGATCTGAATCGCGTAAAAGACTTGGCAAAACACGAGCCAGGAATGATCACCTGCCAGTTCGATTACACGTCGCCGATCCATTTTGCTGTTCGCGAAGGCCATTACGAGCTTGTCCGTTATTTCGTCGAAGAGGGCGCCTTCGACCCCGCAGCTTATGTCCATCCGTTCAAAGACACGCTCATAACAGTCGCGGCGGATCACGGATTTGATGAAATCGCTCAATTTTTAGAAAGCAGCCTCGACGATCCGCGTGCTCGCGTCTTAAGCGATGTAGGAAAGATTGATTGGCGAAAAGATAAAGAGTGAATTCGTTTTCAGGAGTTCGTCGGTCAAGGAAATCATCCGGAGGTCGACGGTATGCTGAAAAGGCGCCCGGCTCTGGGTCTCGACGAGGCTGCATTCTGGGGCGAAGGCATTCTGACGATGCCGGCAAAGGATGCGGATCGACCGATGCTTGAATTGCTCATGAGTTACGGAGCCAAAGTTCCGGAGCTTTCAAAATGGGGCGCACGCTATTACTTCAAGCATTATGAGATCGCGAAATTCCTGATGGAAAATGGTATGAATCCGAACCGTATGAATTGGAGAGAATTCACTCTGCTGCATGACATGGCCCACACCGGCGACGCTCCGAAGGCTGCTTTGCTGCTCGATCACGGAGCCGAGATCGACGCCATTGACGATGAGTTTAGCTCTACTCCACTCGGCTTTGCCGCCAAATGGGGAAATCGCGAGGTCGTGTCGCTTCTCCTCGATCGCGGAGCCGACCCTAACAAAGCCGGAGCTCCGTGGGCAACGCCGCTTGCGTGGGCGTTAAGGAAAGGTCACGAGGAGATTGCGGACGACCTTCGCGGCAAGGGTTCGATATGAGTGCCGAATTATGCGCACTTCCGGCGCAAGGAGGCGCTGTAGTTGTCGAAATGGTGTAAACAATAATATTAACCAATGAGAGATTATATCGAGCTGAAAACATTAAAAAGTGCGGAACTGATCTTGCGGTTTACAATGGCGATCACCTTGCTCGCCGCCGGCGTCAGCAAGTTTTTTAGCGGCGGTAGTTTTCATGCATATTATCTAAAACAATTCTCGAACGAGGCATTGAGAATCAACCTTCCCGTGTTTACGTTTGATATTTATTTGACCTTTATTCCTTATATCGAGGTTGCAATAGCCATAGCGTTACTCACCTCGATCAAAAGGCGCTTATTTATTGTCGTTTGGATCGCATATTTTATTTCATTGGAAATGGGACATTATGTCCTGGAAGAATTCACATCCGCTAACCAGATCATCCCATACATAGTCATGGGCGTTCTTGCGTACATCTTGCCTGGATATGAATTTGATTTGACAAAACGCAAAAGCGACACCGCAAACTGACTTTAAACGTTAGATACCAAAGTATGAACAAGACGAATAGCAATAAAAAAGATTTGTCGCCCGAAGCTCGTGAAGACGTTTTCACGGAGCTAAAGGCCCGTTTTGGGAAAAACATGAACCGTCATAAAGGCCTTGACTGGGCCAAAGTGCGCGTCAAACTGGAAGCTGATGCAAAGAAACTGTGGTCGCTCAGTGAAATGGAACGGACTGGCGGCGAGCCCGATGTTATCGCCTTTGATAAAAAGACGGGCGAGTATATTTTCTATGATTGTTCGCCGGAAACACCGAAAGGTCGACGGAGTCTCTGTTTCGACCGCGCGGCGTGGGAATCGAGAAAAGAACATAAACCGGAAAACGACGCAGTTACCGTTGCCGCTGCAATGGGAATTGAGATCTTATCGGAAGACGAATATCGGAATCTGCAAAAACTCGGAGAATTCGATTTAAAAACATCGAGCTGGGTGAAAACGCCTCCCGATATCAGAAAACTCGGCGGCGCACTGTTCTGCGATCGACGTTACAACCATGTTTTCGTGTTTCATAACGGTGCAGACTCTTACTACGCCGCCAGGGCCTTCCGCGGCTCTTTAAGGGTCTAAATTCTGCGCAAGCCATGAACTCCTAGCCTTACTGTATTCGCGAACTCAGAATGAAATGAGAAAAGTCATTTTAAATTTGGCGATAACATTTGACGGATTTATTGAAGGACCACACGGCGAGATCGATTGGCTTGTGCGGGACCCGGACGTCGATTTCGGCGATATTCTCAATGAGATCCTCAGCGACAAAGACGCCATTTTCTACGGCCGCGTCAGCTATGACAAATGGGGAAATTTCCACCCCGGCGACGACGCTGGGCCCAAGATCACAGAAGCCTACGAACAACTGCGCTCCAAACAAAAGTACGTCTTCTCAAAAACGCAAGCCGGCGACGATACAGACGCCATTTTCATCAATTCGGACATCAGGCAACGCGTCCTCGAGATCAAAAACCAGCCTGGCGAAAACATTTGGCTTTACGGCGGAGCAAAGATGGTAACGAACCTTTTGAATCTCGACCTGATCGATGAATTCAGACTTGCTGTGCACCCAGTCATTATCGGTAGCGGCAAACCTCTCTTTCAAAACATCGAAGACAGGCATAAACTTACGCTGATCGAGGTTGAAGGGTACAGATCAGGAGTGATATTGGTAAAATATCGTTCTGACAATTCAACGAACCGATTTTATTGAGAGAGACGCTAAAATCATACGATCGTGTTCTATTTGACCAAACGATCAAAATGACAAGCAAATAATAAATTTCAAATGGCCGAAAAAAAGACAAAACTCGCCGAAATAAAAACGAAACCGACCGCGGCAAGCGTTGAAGATTTTCTCAACGCGGTTAAGGACGAGCAAAAGCGCAAAGACAGCTTTGTGCTTTTGGAAATGATGAAGAAAGCGAGCGGCGAAGAGCCGATAATGTGGGGCGGCTCGCTGATTGGTTTTGGCAATAAGAGATACAAAAGCCCCAAAACCGGCCGTGAGGTTGATTGGCTGCGGATCGGGTTCTCTCCCCGTAAAGCGAATCTGTCGTTGTACCTAACCGTCGGCATCAAGGAGCATGCCGAGGCTCTTAAAGAACTTGGCAAGCATAAGACTGGAGTTGGCTGCCTCTACATCAATAAGTTGGACGATATTGATATTAAGGTTCTGAAAGGGATGATCGAGGCATCATTAGAGGGTTCGTCCGCAAAATGAGGCATATTGAGTTGGTTAAAGCGGACTGAATCTTCACTTTTTCCCGAAAAATCACTAAAATATTGGGGACAACAGGGCGCTAGTTACTCCGGTTATAATATGACATACGTTCGACCATCATTTCGGCATCCGGCTTTGCCCAAGAATGATCTTGGATACACCGTCGATTATTACGAGGGCTCGCTTTCGACGTTATGCGCTGGGTGCGGGCATGACGGGATCAGCGCCGCCATCGCGCAGGCTTGTTTTGAACTGAATATCGAGCCGCACAAGGTTGCCAAACTCTCGGGCATCGGGTGTTCGTCGAAGACTCCGGCTTATTTTTTGAGCAACTCACACGGGTTTAATTCCGTTCACGGTCGGATGCCCTCGGTGGCGACCGGTGCTAATCTGGCCAACCGCGATCTGATCTATTTTGGCGTTTCGGGCGATGGTGACACAGCTTCGATCGGAATGGGGCAGTTTGTCCATGTCATCAGGCGAAACTTGAACATGGTGTATTTGGTGATGAACAACGGCTGCTACGGGCTGACAAAAGGGCAGGATTCGGCGACCGCTGACTTTGGGTCAAAGAACAAGCATGGCTCGGTCAACCTGTTTGAATCGATAGACCTTGCGAGCCTCGCTATCGAGCTTGGGGCTACGTTTGTCGCACAGAGTTTTTCGGGTGACAAAACCCAGCTTATCCCCTTGGTTAAGGCGGCGATCAGCCACCCGGGCTTCGCGTTCATCAACGTCATAAGTCCATGCGTCACCTTTAACAACAATCCGGGCTCGACAAAATCTTACGACTACGTCCGTGAACACATGGAGACAACCGCGCTAGTTGATTTCGTCCCCGCAGCACGTGAGATCAAGGCCGATTACCCAGAGGGAAGCGTCGAAAACCTAACAATGCACGACGGGTCAACGATCAGCCTGCGAAAGCTTGATCAAGATTGGGATCCACTCAACCGCGTTTCCGCGATTGACGCCGTTCTGAAATCAAAGCTGTCACGCGAGATCCTCACTGGATTGCTTTATATGAACCCCGACGCCGACGACCTTCACCACCTGCTTCAAACCGCAGACAAGCCGTTGAACGCTTTGACGAAAGATGAGCTCTGTCCAGGTTCCAACGCGCTCAACGCGATCAATTCCAGTTTACGATAGCAGAAACGGGCCTAACGCCTGCCGGGTTGAACGCTATCACATCGTCAGCGTTGAAACGGTCGCGACGGATTTGAGCGGTTCATCTCCACGTGCGTGGAGACATCTCGGCTAATGCGCCCGATGGAATCTGACCCCACGGTTCATCTCCACGTGCGTGGAGACATCGATCTTCCGTCGCCGTCCGACCACGAAATACTACATACATCCGGCGATCAAGATTGAGGTGCGCGATGAAGTGGAATGACAGGTTAAAGGCGATGCAAAGCGGAAAGACTTTTCCACTCGAAAAGCAAAACATACCCGAACTAAGCACTGCCATTAACTGCCAAAATTCAAAAAGGGGAATTTTGGCAGTTAATGGCTGTGCTCAATCTAGACATATTTCAAAATCCGGATGTGAACTATCGCCGGGCGAGCTTGAGACGGTCCGTCAGGAAAGAATAGCGATTATGATTTATGACGGCGCACTTTCCGAAACCGAAGCCGAAGCCGTGAGGATATCGGTCGCGAAGTCTGAAATATGATGAACCGAAAAGCAAAGGGGACCCGCAACGAACATAAGACGATCCGTCGTCTCGAATCGATTGGTTATGAGTGTTTTCGAATGGCGGGGAGTCTTGGACTCTTTGACGTGATCGGAGTATCTGCAATCGATTTAATGCTTGTTCAAGTAAAATCAAACCGTAATCCGTCGCGGGCAGAACTAGATAGGATCCGTGAGCTGGACACGCCGGAGAGTTGCCGTAAGGTCATTCACGTTTGGAAGGACCGGCAATCGTTGCCGGAGATTAGAGAAGTAAAAGGGCAAAGTAACGTAAAGTAACGTTTCAATCTTTTTCAAAAGGTAAAAAGGGCGGTGCAATGAAAAAAGCGTAGCACAAAAGGCGGCCGATAAATGGGACTCGAAAGACGCGGAAACGGATATTACTTTTACGAAAAGAAGCGGATCGGAAATTGCATAGTTTCGATTTATTCGAGCGTTTTCGTCAAACCGAGCCGGTCGAGCAAATGCGGGCGCAGGCAAACCAACCAACAGGTTAACGCTTTTCAAGCTTCAGAGAGATCGAGTTCATGCAATATCGCAGTCCGGTCGGTTTAGGGCCGTCATCGAATACATGCCCAAGATGCGAACCGCAGCGGGCGCATTCAACTTCGGTTCTGACGCTCCCGAAGCTTTTGTCCACGACCTCGGTGACGTTCTTCGACGAGATCGGCTGATAAAAACTCGGCCAGCCGGTTCCCGAGTCGAATTTCGTTTTTGAGCTAAAGAGTTTTAGGTGACACGCGGCGCAGTAATAGTCGCCGTCGTCGTGATTGTCGGCATATTCGCCGGTATATGCGCGTTCCGTTCCTTCTTCACGCAGGACATAATACTGTTCGGGCGACAACTGCTTCCGCCAGGCGGTTTCACTTTTTATAACTCTTTCACCGTTGAAGACATTGTCTGTCGAGGTCACGGCGGCAGTTTTCGAATCGCCCTCGCCAAGAAGCGTCTGGATAACCCTTTCCTGCGTATCGTATGCTCTTTTCCCAATGTGTGTATATCAGATTCGACCCTGCTTATCGAGAATAACGATCGTCGGCCAGGCATTGACGCCATACGCATCCCAGGTTTTCATTTCGTTGTCGGTCACGATAGGGTAAACGATTTCGTGCTTTTTGAGCGCTTTGGCAATATTCTCAAGCGATTCCTCACTCTCGAACTCAGGCGATTGCACACCGATGACCGTAAGGCCCTTTGACCGATATGTTGCGTCAAAACCTTTGACGGTCGGCAGAGTGTTAATGC
>JBAUGL010000064.1:0-39004 GCA_049679665.1 Pyrinomonadaceae bacterium
CAAGTAACTTCCGGGACCACCTCTGGTCTCGGTTCCTCGGCAATTTACTCGTCGAGCTTTGGTATCACATATACGCAGCCGCTTTTCCGAAATTTTCGGACGGACAATGTTCGGCGAAATATTAAGATCGCTCGTAAAAGGTTGGAACAGACGGATGCGGATTTTCGCCGCCAAACTATTGAGACAATAGCGCAGGTTCAGCGTTCGTATTGGGACCTTGTTTTCGCCCTTCGTGATCAGCAAAATCGTCTCGCGAACGTGGACCTATCGAGAGAGAATCTTCGGCAGGTCGAAGCCAGAATCGAAGCAGGAGCGGCCGCGCCCCTAGAACGGGCCGAAGTAGCGACGGAGCTCGCGAATCGCGAGTCCGACCTCCTTTTGGCGACACAGCAGGTCTCCACGATTGAGAATACGCTCAAGCAACTTCTTTTACGTGAACCAACGTCCTCGGAGTGGACGCAGTCGTATGTACCAACGGACAGACCTGTATTCAGCACAGATCCATTGAATTTAGAAGACGCGCTCAAGGACGCGATGGATAACCGGTTCGAACTCCGACGCCTTAAGCTGGCAAAGGATATCAACGTGATCGACATTGATTACTTCAGAAACCAAACCAAGCCTCAAATCGACCTGAACACGACGTTTTCACTCGATGGACTTGCTCGTGGCGGGGCCGTTACGGCGACTCAGTTCATTCCGCGATTCCAGGGAAATGACGAAATACTGCGGCAAAGGCTTAATACCCTGCTCTTACCCGCTGATCAAATACCGAACCCAAATATTGCGATTCTCGGAACTCCCGGATTCCTTGCCGGAGGGTTCAATCGATCGCTTTCAAATATCTTTAGGACGGACGCACCAAATTTCCAGGTCGGCGTAACGATCTCGTTTCCTTGGAGAAATACTACCGCAAAGGCAAACCTGGCGGCCGCAAGGGTGCAGGAAGAACAAATAGCAACACAAATGAGGGCACAGGAGCAAGTTGTCATCGTTGAGGTCCGCAACGCTGTACAAGCCGTTGAAACGGCGCGTCAACGTGTCCTGACGGCGCGCAGGGCACGGGAGAACGCCGAAATACAACTTGCCGGTGAACGTAAATTGTATGAAGTGGGGCGTTCGACAACGTTTTTGCTGTTTCAACGTGAGAATTCGCTAACTAATGCTCGAAATGCGGAGATCCGCGCGGAAACTGATTACAACAAGGCCTTGGCCGACCTGCAGCGGGCAACCTCGACGACATTTCGTATCAATAATATCGAAGTGGAATCACCGACCGACAATAACTAGCGTATCCGCAGTGTTTTAGAATCCATTCGTTATGTACTGCTTAAACTGTCGAAGCGCCGACACTTTAAGTTTTACCTCAAGTCTGCGAGAATTTTCGAGTGAAGATCTCCGCTGTCATTATTTCGTTTAACGAAGAGAAAAATATTGCCAAGGCACTTTCATCGGTTTCGTGGGCGGACGAACTTCTCGTTATCGATTCTGAAAGCACGGACAACACGCGGGCGATCGCGGAGTCCTTAGGCGCACGAGTTATCATCAAGAAATGGCCCGGATTCGCTGAGCAAAAGCAATTCGCCACTGATAGTGCCGCGCATGATCTGATACTTAGCCTGGATGCGGATGAGCGGGTTACAGCGGGCCTTCGGGACGAGATCGAGGCACTTTTGCGCTCTGAAGTTCTGGCCGACGGTTACCGTATTTCTCGCCAGTCTTACTACATGGGAAAAGCCATTAAACACGGCGGCTGGTATCCAGATCGGCAACTGAGGCTGTTTGATCGCCGCAAGGCCCGTTGGAAACAGGTCCACGTACACGAATCGGTGGAAATGGGCAATGGAACCAGCGCCGATAATTTGGAGGGCGATATTGTGCATTATACCGTGGAAAGCCCGCTGCACCATCATCGGATGATAGGTGAACGGTATGCACCTTTAGCAGCGCAAAAGATGTTCGATGAGGGGCGGCGCACGTCGGCAGTTCGAACTTCTTTTGCGGTGCCCATCAAGTTTATTCAATGCTATTTTCTCAAGGCCGGATTTCTTGATGGCTTTCCCGGATTCTGCATTGCCTGTTTCGCCGCGCACCACACATTCTTAAAGCACCTAATACTCTGGGAACTTCAGCATCGAGAAGGACCGCGATAATGTCCTGGAGCATTACAACCAAGCCTCCATTTCCGTCATCATAACCTTTGATTCTATCCGGGCTTAAGCTATATTTTTACTGAGAAAGACCGGTCCGTTTGATTCAATATGAAGTCAATTGTTTCGATCATTTTTGCGTTGGTTGTAATATCCTCTAACACTTACGGGCAGAAGGGCATCGATTCGCAGACCCAAAAGATCAAAGAGGAAAACAATAAGACAACAACTCGAGGAGCCGAAGCCAGCCGTACTATTGACTGGGGCCGAGGCAAAACGAAAACACGCGAGCGACTGGCGAATCCATATAAGCTAAATTCGCGCCGAGATGCACTAGTGTCGACGATAATCGGGGCCTTAAAAGAAATGAAAATGGTTGTCGACGAAGCATCCTCGCGAATCGGTGACGGTTTGATCGTGACACAACCGCATGTATTTGCAAAAGGTCCGGTAATTGCCCAGACCGAACTGCATAGATACGGCGATTTGCCATCGGCAGATTCCGCGTGGTCACGGGGCCGATTCACGCTTGCTATCGAGGTCCAATCTATAGACGGGATTCAGAATCACGTATCCGTGATCGCGAAGATTGAGGGCCGTGCAGGAAACGGACTAATCTCGGAATGGACAACTGTTCCGTCGTCCGGAGAGGCAGAAGATGAATTTCTCGCAAAACTGGTCGAGATCGCGACAGGCATCTCCCCCGATCCGGTTCAAGATGAAATTCCGTAATACCGAATGAGATATCTCCTTCCAACATCGTTCCTTTTTGTATGTGTTTTGGTAGTCTGCTGCGCAGAAACCCCAGCGCAGAGCATAGTAGATCGATCAATATTTAGCGGATCTCCGAAAGAAGAGGTTCCAAAAACGGTCGAGGAGATGTTGTATAAACGCGGTGTTGAGCATTCAAAAAAAGAACACGCTAAGATGCTAGAACGTGGTGAGGAGGCGTTGCGGATCTCCGAACAGCTTGTATCCGCCGCGGATCGGAACGGATCATTAACTGCAGCCGATCTCGAACGGCTCGATGGGCTCGAGGAGCTAGTTAAGAAGATTCGAGGCAAGCTCGGAGGTGACGACGGCGGCAGCGATGAAGACATCGAGGTCGAACCGATCGATGGTAGCGGTGACGAGATCAGCGGCCTGAAAAAACTACAGTCGGCTACGCTAAAGTTGGTCGGGGAATTAAAAAACAGTACTAGATTCAGCATTTCCGTTTTGGCGATACAAAGTTCGAACAGCGTTCTTCAACTTGCGAGAATCCTTCGCTTTAAAAAGTAAATGGGTCTGATCCATTCTTTATCTCGGCTAGCGCACAACTTTATGAAAATAGACCGCTTAGCTCTTAGCGCCATGCTATTCTGCTGCCTTTCGGTCATAGCGTCGGCACAGATTGATAACGAGATCGTTAGCGTTGACTCGTCGATCGTAGTCATGAACGCGGCAATCACCGATGCTCGGGGCAATGCGGTCGAAGGGCTCAAGCAAAGCGACTTTCGAATCTTTGAAGACGGAATCGAACAAACAGTTGCTGCATTTTCCGCAGAAGAAACTCCGTTCGCTGCGGTGATACTTCTCGACACATCCGGAAGCATGGAACAGCGTGTCAGCCTTGCCCGCTCTGCGGCGATCAATTTTCTCGATGGTCTCCGAATTTCTGATTCTGCCGCTATCTTTAAGTTTGATTCGAAAGTGCAGCTGATCCAGGAATTCTCGAATCGTCGCGATATCGGCGAGGCAGTGTTCGACCTTAAGGCTTACGGGATGACGGTACTCAATGATGCCGTCGTCGAAGCAGCTGAGTCATTGGCGCAACGACCGGAAAAACGACGCGCGATCATTGTTCTTTCGGATGGAGCCGACACTCAAAGCCGCAAAAGCGACTCATATGCCTTGAAGGCCGTACTGGCGGCAAACGCCGTGCTCTATACAGTTGATATGTCCTCGATCGAAACGGGCGGCCGCCAACGGATGCAGAGTCAGGGAATTTTACGCAGGTTTGCCGAAAAGACGGGCGGAGTTTTCGTATCAACACCCGGCGGAGTAGCGATGAGGAAGGCCTTTAAAGCAATAGTCGAGGAGTTGGGAATGCAGTATACGATCACATTTCAACCAGTCGATTCAAGAAAAGTCGGCAAATGGCGTGAACTCGAACTCAGAGTGGCACGCCCCGGCCTAACTATAAGAACCAGAAAAGGTTACCATGCCGCAAAGTCACGGTGACCTACTTGATCATTATTCGTTATCACTTAAAACGAACGTCAAAATCAACATCACACAATATTCGGCAACCTTGCCGTCAACCACGTTTATCTTCTGCTCCTTGATCCAAGCACCCCGAATATTTTCGATAGTCTTCGAGGCCCGTTCGATTCCAAGTTTGGCAGCATCGTCGAAACTGACGGCGGATGTGGATGTGATCTCGATATTTTTTGCAACTGACATATTTTGTTTACCCTCCAGGTGTTTTAAGATTTAAAGTTAGTAACATTTCGCGATCGGTCACGATGTCGCTCGATCGCCAGATCGATAAGTTCATCGATCACTTGCGGGAACGGTTTACCTGTGCCGGCCCACATTTTCGGATATCCAGACGCATCCGTGAGACCAGGCATTGTATTGATCTCATTCACGAGCAGTTCGCCAGTATCGTGCGTGAGGAAAAAATCAACCCGGGCCAGCCCGGAACCGTCGACGGCCTTGAAGGCACGAACAGCCATTTTCCTGACCCGCTCAGTGAGCTCATCAGGAACAGGGGCCGGTACGACGAATTCATTGTTCCCGGTTCCTGAGTATTTCTCCGTATAGTCAAGAAATTTCTTCTCTTCATCTCGTATTAAGTATTCCCCGGGCAGACTCGCTTTGGGATCATCGTTTCCCAAAACCGCGCATTCGATCTCGCGCATATCCAATCCTTCTTCGACTAAGATCTTGCGATCGTACCGAGCGGCGAGGCCGATGGCAATTCTCAAGGACTCAACGTCGTTCGCTCTAGAAACGCCAACTGAAGAACCCATATTTGCAGGTTTAACAAAGCACGGATAACCGATCGACTGCTCTACATTTTCGATGACCCCAGCAGAGTCTCGTTCCCATTCGCCGCGCATAAACCACACATATTTGCACATCGGGAGGCCCACCGATTGAAACAGAGTCTTCATAACGACTTTGTCCATTCCGCACGCAGATGCCAGGGCGCCACAGCCGACATATGGGATATCTGCCATTTCGAACAGGCCCTGTATCGTGCCATCTTCACCATACGTGCCGTGGAGCACGGGAATGACTACGTCGAGTGCGATAAGTCTGTCCTGATATCCGGAAGCGTCGAGATTTGTGAGACCCTTATACGACGTGTCGCCGATCAATGCGACTTTGCTTTTCGAAAAGCCGAGCGGCGGCGGCGCCAATTTGTCCCTTGTGTCCGGCGGAAACATGCGGATAGATTCGGCCGGGCTCAGCCAATTTCCATGTTGTGAAATTGCTATAGGAACTACTTCGTATTTGCCCCCATCAATTTGTTCAATTACTGTTTTCGCGGACCGGATTGAGATCTCATGTTCGCCCGATCGGCCGCCGAAAATTATACCGACGCGAGTTTTCATAATAATATAATAAAAGTGAGTGTGAGTTGTGGATATCTATGCAACTATAAAATGCATTTACCCAGTGCCGATAAAATAAGCTCACAAGCGAGTTCGACCGTAATGTTATTTTGATCGAGAACGGGGTTCACTTCCACGATCTCAAATGACCGCATTCCACCGTGTTCCGCTAGAATCTCCAGCGCCAAATGAGCCTCCCGGTAGGTTGCGCCCCCGCGCACCAAGGTACCGGAACCGGGTGCAAACCTAGGGTCGATCATATCGATGTCGAACGTAACAGCGTAGCCTCCGGGAGCCCTTGAAGCGATCTCAACTGCTTCTTCGACGCAGGCGAGCATTCCGCGCTTGTCTATATCGCTCATCGTAAAGAAGTTATCGCGTAGTCCGAGAGATAAGACGCGGTCTTGTTCGCCGGAATCAATATCGCGCGCTCCTATATGCGTGCAGAATTCAGGCTTAATCTTAGGCGAAAATCCCTCCAATGAAACGAGAGAATCGTTTCCATCGCCCAGGATGGCAGCCAGCGGCATGCCGTGAATGTTTCCAGACGGCGAGGAAGCAGGTGTATTGATATCAGCATGTGCGTCAAACCAAATTAGGCCAATATCATCGCCTTTGTCACGATAATGCGACGAAATCGCTGAAACAGTGCCTATAGCTATCGAATGGTCTCCGCCAAGTATGACCGGGAGATCACCGTCGGCCAACATTCCCTTAACGGCGACGGAAATGTTTGAACACGACTCAAGCATTTCCGCAAGAAATCTTGGGTTTTCGTCCGGCTCCGCCGAGCGAGCGGGATTTCGAATCTCGACGTCGCCGTGATCTGTAACCGTGTACCCAAGATCAGAAATGTGTTCGGCCAGCAGTTTTCCACGCGTCTGTGAACGGCGGATAGCATTCACCCCAAGCTCACTTCCCGGCTTTTCGGCACCAAAGCCAAGAGGCACGCCAAGTATTCCAACTCTATCGGTTCCCTCGATCATAAATTCCGGCTACATTTCACCAAACCCGGTTTCAAATAATAGTATAATGGCTGCAAGCGCCTCAATTTGATCTTCACCTTCAACACTAGCTTCTAACTCGGTACCCCTTGATGCAGCGAGGCTTAGCACGCTCAGAATCGACTTTGCGTCAGCGGTCACCGATGTGTCAATGCGCTTGATCAGTATTCGGCTTTTGAAGTTTGCCGCCAGTCGAACCAGCTGTGCTGCGGCTCTTGCGTGAAGGCCCAGGACGTTGACTACTTTGAGGCGTTTTTCAAGCATTATTTGTGCTTTGGCGGCTCAAAAAGGGCGCTCGTTCTATAGATCGCCTGCTTACCCTGTTCCTCAACTTCCCTGGCGAGGTCGGTCAAGGTTGCTTCCCTATTAAATGAGGCCAATTTGATGACCATTGGGAGATTTACGCCCGTAACGATCTCTACCTCGCCCTCCTTGATAAACATTGCCGAAATGTTTGTCGGTGTACCTCCGAACATATCCGTTAGTACCAAGACGCCGTTTCCCTGCGACACCTGATTGATAGCCCGCTCGATCTCAGCTTTTGCGATCTCAACGTCGTCATGCCACCCTATCGAAACTGCAACAAGATGGCTTAGATCGCCGACAACCGTTTCTGCAGCAGCAAGAAGTTCGTTTGCGACCTGGCCGTGCGAAACTATCACCCCTCCGATCTTCGCCATAATACAAAAACCTCTCGTAGTTCCTATTTTTGCATATCCCGGTGGATGACTGAAGTGTCGAATCCGGAATTCTTCAGGTCTTCGCCCAGCCGATTTGCGACCATCACCGATCTATGGCGGCCGCCGGTGCAGCCAACGCCAATAGTTAAATATGACTTTCCTTCACGCTGATAAAAAGGAAGCAGATATCGAAGTAAATCAGTAAATCGACCGATCGTTTCTTTGACCTCTTCGTACTTTCCCAGGAAATTGACGATCTTTCGATCCTCGCCCGTCAGATCTTTTAAAGACTTCTGAAAATATGGATTCGGCAAATGGCGCACATCAAACATGAGGTCAAGGTCCCGCGGTGATCCGTACTTGTGTCCGAAGCTAACGATCTGTATCTTGAGCGGCGTGCCCGCAGCTAATTGCCCAAACTCTCGCACTATCAGCCGGCGCAGCGTGTGGACGGTATGTTCGGACGTATCAACAATTAGATCCGCTTCGGCTCTGATTTCCGCTAATGCGCTGCGTTCGTCGCTGATAGCGTTGGGCAATCCGTCACCGCTTTCGGCCGGATGGGGACGGCGGGTTTCCGAGAATCGGCGCTGGAGCACTTCATCCGAAGCTTCGAAGAAAACAACAAATGGATCAAGCTTTCTTTTTCGAAGCTTTCGGAGTTCGCTGAGAAATTCACCGAGGAAATGCCGTTCGCGAATATTTATGACAAGAGCGGCACGTTCGATCGCCGTAACTTCCTCTTCGTTCGGAAGCATCAGCCGGGCAAAAGTGGAAAGCATCGTAAGCGGCAAATTGTCCACACAGAAATAGCCGAGATCTTCGAAAGCATTCGTAGCCGAACTCATGCCGGAACCGCTAAGGCCAGTTATGATGATCAAATGAGGCTGCGCGCGAAACGACGCCGTTTCTTCTTTCATATTTTCAGGGTATGGATCTAAAGATCACCGCGAACCATCGCCGAGTGCTTCAGAATCAGTTCGCGGACCGAATCTCGACCTGTGCGTTTCAGCAAATAAAGCTTCACGGCAGTTTCCACAAGTATTGCAAGATTTCGCCCCGGCCGGACCGGTAGAACGAATTTGGGGATCCGCTGCCCAAAAATCTCGTGCTCAAGCTGTTCCAGCCCGAGCCTGTCTCCGTCGGCGGCATCTTCCCAGCGCCTCAGCTCAATGCACAAACGGATCTCAGCACGTTCGGAGAAAGCTGAATTTCCGAATAGATCGCGAATATTTATAATTCCAAGGCCATGGATCTCGAGGTGTCCTCGCGTCAATTCGGGTGAATCACCTTCGAGCACTTCGCCAATGCGTTTTATCCGGACGGAATCGTCGGAAACCAGGCGATGGCCATTAACAACAAGGTCCAAGGCACATTCTGACTTACCAATTCCAGATTCACCGAGGAGCAATACGCCGATCCCGAACAATTCAAGAAGTACCCCATGAAGCGTAACTGTGGGTGCAAGTCGCTCCCCAAGAAACCGCGATACCGTGGCTATTGCCCGTGAACTAACTAACGGCGTGTGTAAAAGCGGCAGATCGTGCAAACCCGCAAACTTAATAAGTTCGGAAGGCGGTGCAAGAGATTTCGTTATCAGGATGCAGCATATGCGGCCGGGGTCGAGCCGTTCGAATGCGGCCGCCCTCTGTTCCGATTTAAGATTGTCAAGATACGACACTTCGCTCTTGCCGACGACGAGTACACGTCCATAGTGGATGTATTCCGAAAAACCTGTTAGCGCGAGACCGAGTTTCTGTATCCGATCAGAGCTGATCTCTCGGCTATCGAGGCCACCGCGTCCTGCGATCAGTTCCAACGCAAGAGCGGGTGGAGCGTTCCCCAAAAAATCGGCGATCGTTATTCTCGGTTTCGGATCGTCGCTCGGTGAAGGCATCATTTCTATGGCTGGATCAGCCCGTAATTTTCATCTTTCCGCTTGTAGATGACTGATATTCGCTGATCTTCTGCTGTTCGAAACACAAGGAACTGGTTTTCGTCATCATCCAGCTGCATCGCTGCCTCTTCGACCGTCATAGGTTTGATCGCATATTTTCGTGCGTTGATAATCCGGGGTGAATTCGGAGTCGGGGCGACTTCCGATCCGTTGCTTGGTTTGAGGGAGCTAACTTTTTTCGCCTTGTGTGATTTGTCGATTACCTTATTCTTTAATTTTAGTGCCTGCTTCTCGATTTTGGATATGGATTGCGAAAGTGATTGGTACATATCAGAGAGCGCGGTTGCCGCCGTGAGCACTTCCTTCCGCCACTTAACGATGATCTCCGACCGGTGGCGTCCTCTCTCTACTTCGATTATGATGTGGGCGTTCGTGGCGCCACCATTAAAAAGGTGGTTTATTCTGCCGAATTGCTCCTCGACATGAAAACGTAGGGCGGGTGTGACTTCGATATGTCGGCCGGTGTATTCAAATTTCATATGTGTCTCCACTTAAACTGGAATAATCAAAGAACTTAACCTGCGTAATGATGATTGTATATCTTTCTCAACGACTGTGCGAATTTTCACCCACTGGAGCTTATATAACGGTTTTTCTTTCTCGTGAACCGGCAATATTCATTTGATAGCGATATTTTGCGACAGTACGTCTGGATAATTTCACCCCCTCTTTTGTCAAAAGCTTAGCTAATTGATCGTCGGTCAGCGGCGAATGCGTGTTTTCCTCTTCGATCATCTTCTTTATCTTTCGCTTCAGGATACGGGTTGAAACTTCCTCACCGTCTTCATTCATCATGCCTTCACTGAAAAATCGGCGGAGCTCGATCACGCCCTGCGGAGTATGGGCATATTTGCGATTAACGACCCTCGAAATGGTCGATAGGTGCATCCCAATGTCTTCTGCTATATCCTTTAGCATCATCGGCTTAATAAATTCAACGCCGTGGTCGAGAAAGTCTCTCTGTCGTTCAACAATGCATTCGACGACTCGATAAATCGTCTGCCGACGATGTTCTATGTTTCGAAGTAGGTCAACAGCGGAGCGTACTTTGTCCTTGATGAAATCCTTGGCCTCTTTTGTAGTTTCCGGTTGATCGAGCAATTGGTGGTAAGTCGCGCTGATCCGAAGCCTCGGGCTGCCGTCATCCGCAAAATAGACCACGTATTCTCCGTCAACCAGCTCGATATAGACCTCGGGCGCGACATAAACGGGGTCCTCCAAAGTGTACCGGCGGCCTGGGTACGGATCGAGAGATCGGATCTTGCTTATCTCTTGATCCAATAAATGAATTTCAACTCCAGTCTGCTTTGCCAAGTGCTGCAGCCGGAACGGTTGGAGATCTTCCAAATGCTCTCTAACTAGTTCAACTGCGAGACTTTCACCTTCTCCAATTGCTTCAAGCTGTGCTATGAGACATTCCTTCACATCACGTGCACCACACCCGACAGGCTCCAACCGCAGGACTTCGAGGTGTGCTTTCTCGACAGATGCAAGAGAAGATCCGCACGCCGCAGCGATATCGGAAAGATCGGTCGTAAGCCTGCCGTCGTGATTCAAGTTACCTAAGATCTGAATAGCGGCACGTTCGACGGAGGCACTAATGGGAAGGAGGTTCAGCTGCCATTCCAAATGTTCGTTCAACGATTCAGAATGGGACAGGAATTGTTCAAAGCTCGGTGCATCATCTTTGTATTCGATCTCCTGAGTCCGGTAACCCGGATCAAGATATTCCTGAAACTCCCGGCCGTAATCGATCTCTTCGAATGCGTCCGATCTCTCGCCGGCATGTTCCTCGGGGCTGTCGACTTCGGGAGCGGACAATTCCTCAAAACCGTTCTCGGAAGGCAACTCCGGGATATAAGGCTCCGAATAACTTTCCATGTCGGAAAGCTCAGTAGATCCATTGGAGATGCCGTCCGTCACGTTCTCAAGGCCGTTATCGTTGCCGTCAGCATTCTGATCGAGAATATTGTCCGATATCTCACGTGTTTCTTCGCCCGGCAAAACCTCTTCCAGTATCGGATTGGCTACCAGCTCCTGGTCTATGAGTTCGGCCAGTTCAATCGATGTCATCTGCAGCATTTCGATCCTCTGCCGCAGTTGCGGCGTAAGGATCATCTTTTGTTGAAGTGCTGTTGTTAGGCGTAACGACGACATAATTGACAAAGGAGCGGAAACACAGTCGTGAAAGTGATCAATGCTGTTCTATGGTTAGAATTATATCGAGTTTGCAGCGAAAAAGGAACAATTCTTAGTGCTATAAGCTAAACCTTTCGCCCAGGTAAAGCCGTCTGACGTCGACGTCGGCAACTAGTTCAGACGGCTTGCCGCTCCGAAGTATCTTTCCTTCCGCCATAATGTAGGCCCGATCTGTTATACCCAGAGTTTCGCGAACGTTGTGATCGGTGATGAGTATCCCTATCCCCTGACCTCGCAGATAGAGAATGATCTCGCGAATGTCGTCTATCGCAAGCGGGTCTATGCCGGCAAACGGTTCATCGAGAAGGATATACTGCGGTTCGGTGGCAAGACATCGCGCTATCTCTACTCGACGCCGCTCTCCTCCGGAAAGCGCATCGCCGCGAATCTTTCTCACGTGGGCTACACCAAATTCTTCGAGCAGATCTTCAAGGCGCGAGAACCTCGCCGTACGTGTTAGGCCAGTCGTCTCAAGAACAGCAAGAATGTTTTGTTCAGCTGTCAGTTTACGAAAGATCGACGGTTCTTGCGGCAGGTACCCCAGGCCGAGTCGTGCCCTAAGGTACATTGGCATTGAAGTTACGTCCTGACCATTCAGGAGAATGTGTCCGCCTTCGGTTTTCTCAAGGCCCACCATCATGTAAAAAGTCGTCGTTTTTCCTGCCCCGTTTGCCCCAAGCAACCCGACTACTTCACCTTGATGAACTTGAATGTTTACGTCATCTACGACTCGGCGGCGGCCGTAGGTTTTCTGCAAATGCTCCGCTGAAAGGAAGGTCGAAGCAGCACCCACGGATCGACCGTTCGTGCTTTTTGTATTAGATCTACCGAAAAACGAAAGCATATCTATTGGTCAGTTTTAACCTTGTAAACGGATCTAAGCCTTCCTGAACTATTCTGCTTGGTTCGCCCTTGGCCAATTACACGATTCTCGCGCAAAAAAACCACCAGTTCGCCTCCTTCGGAGGAGCCATTTTCGGAGTCACTAACGCGTGCCGGGTTTCCGCGAAGGACGACACGCGCATCCGCCGCCGTAAACTGTGCATAATCCCCGGACGCCTTTCGATTCGGCTGCGTTATTACAACGTTGCTCTCCACGACGGTTTGCGTAACCTCGTTCTGCGGATCAAGGAGAATATTTGCAGCGTTGGCGGTAATTCTATCGGTACCCTGCCGAATATCGACATCAGATTCATATCGCAGCAGTCTGGTATCCCGATCGTACTGCATTTTCCCAGCAGTTACGAATACAGGTTTACGGCCGCCGTTTTCCGTCTGTTTTACGTTGTAAAGCATACTTTGAACTTTGCCCTCTGCGTCAAATCTGCCTTCTTTTTGGTGGATAACAAATATCTCAGCTCGCACATAATTATTCTCTTGCCAACCGCGGGCATTGCCGGTATATGTCGCGTTTTCGGCGCGATGATCAAACTCCGCTGCTTCAGCTGTAAGAAAGACGGGTTTGCTTGCATCGGCAAATGGTGCAGCGCCGTCGGTTTGCCGCTGGCTGTAGTAGGTCGTGCTAACGCCTCCGCGCAGGGTTGAGCGATCATTCCGGGTGTCCCAGTCGATCTCTTCGGCCTTTGCCCTCGCCTTCGAATCCCACACGGTCGGCTGAGCACCGCGGAGCCGAACGGTTTCATCCGCGACGGTAAAGACTATCGAGCTTGCAATGGCGTTACGATCCCGTTCGGAAAATTTGGCGTTGCCATCGGCATCGAAACGCTCAACGTCCCTGGTTTTTTCGCTGAACGACGCCGATATCTTGTCGGACGATATCGATTGGGTTCCATGGCTGTTTAAAGCGACGGTTGGAACTCGAACGGTTTTGGTTTTCGTTGAGCCGATACATAACCTTGCATTATTGCCGGTCGGAAAAAAATCACAGTCGAAACGCGATGCAGTTACCGTTGTCTTGTAATTTTGTTCAGACGCTGTTATCGGATCAACGATCAACTCGGCATTGCCAATTGCCTCGGCCCTTTGAAGGTCCTTGCCTGCCGCGCCAAAAATAGTACGAATTTTGTCTGCCGTGACACTTTTGTTCGCTGCGTCACCCGAATTGTTCGGCACTTCGAGTCGGATCGTTGTCCGGCCCTGTGTTTCCATTTTCTCAAGCAGGCCTGCCCCCCTGAACAAAACGTTGATGCTTTTCGACGCCGAGAGGCTCACACGCGAGTATTCAGTTGCATTTGCCGGCACCAAAACTGCCTTTCCCGCCCCGATCGCATTTGCAGAGGCTAGATCTTGGGTTCCAGTGAAACTGGCGTTAAGTTCACTCGAAGATATCTCTATTGTACGATCGGCCGATCTCTGCCTGAGAAAAGCATTTCCGAGAGCGACTGCAAATTTCAGTTTCCGATTCGGAAATAGGTCAGCGTCGATCTTATCGCCCGATATGAGGTCCCCTCCCTGTGTGATCTCGGCAAACCCAGTTAAATATATTTTACCCTTCGATTGTTCGTATACCGCATTATCTGAACGCACGTTGGCTGGGTTGCTATCATCCGCCGTTATAATGTGCACGCCTTTTTTAAGGTCGAATCGATCAGCTATTTTGTCGTAAACCGCGTAGCCCGACGCAATCTTTGTCGGAGCCTCATCTCCGTCGCTTGAAACTATTTGGACCTTATCGAAAAGTTCAAGCTTTTGCAGTTGGGGCGGCTCGGAGTCCGGATCAGAGAAAAACAGCGTGGCTCGATCGGAGTTAACATCCGTTGCACGTCCAACTGCACTTCCGTCTGATGAAATATTGACCGTGACGCCGCGCTGGAGTTCAATCGTTTCGCTTATCTGATCTATAACGGCATATCCCGAATTTATCTTCGCTTGCCTGACCCCAGATTCAGCGAGTTCGGGCGATTCGTAGGTATCGATTTGCACGTCTCTTAACAATTCGAGCCTTTTATCTAATATTTTTACGATAGCGCCGAACGAACTACCCTTAATGCTGCCTCTCTCAAATTCGACATGCTCGTCCGCCTCGGCCGTTTCATTAACTTTTGTATAGGTGATGTGTTCGGTTTTAACTTTGAGGGCATCGCGGGTCTCGATATTGACATCGCCGGCAAGATAGGCGGTAAAGTTCTTTTCCTCTTCGGGAATGTACAAGGCCCTAGCCGCCGTAAGTTTATCGGAATTTGTCCCAGTTTCATCGAAGACTTCCAGGTAAATATTATGCATTTCCTGGTGATTATCGGAGTATGTGACGGCACGATCTGCCTTGATGTAGTACTTTTTTAATTCTCCATCGCTTTCAAGTCGCTCATAACCGTTTACTTCCGCAACTACATCCGATGAGAGTTGAGTGTGTTCACTTTTGAGACGGAATTCTGACTTATTTTTCTCACGGTAAAATGCGACCCCGATAGCAAGGATCGTAAGGACAAGCGCAATGATCGCGCCAAAGCGAAAGTACTGAGGCAATTTTGCGCGAAATTTAAGTCCGCGAATCTGTTTTACCGACTTTTGTGTCATTCAGGTTCAGTAACTCTAAGATCCTCGACGACCAGCTGCAACCGAGTATTACCCTGCCATCTATTCGCCTCGGCAACATAAGCTAATTCGATGCGCGTATTCACTCGCAGGGTTTGATTGTTTATTCGATCGACGCCCTCCCACCATACCGCCTCGAACCGTTTCCCATGCCCATCAGAAAGCAGCAATTTCAGGTGTTTGTCCTTCATTACAAAGGGCTCCTCGCGCAAATACAGGCCTCGAGTTAGGAAAATAGGCTTTGGGTTGCCGGCGCCGTAGGGTTCGAACCGTTTCAATTCGTCGAGCATCTTGAGCCCGAGGGTTTCGCTTGTCACCAGTGCGTCAATTTTCAGCTCCGGGACGAGGTTTTCTGCAGCAATATTTTCAAATGCGTGTGCGTTTAGCCTTCGTCGAAGTTCATCGATATTTTCTGCTCTAATTTTCATCCCGGCCGCCGCCGCGTGACCGCCGAACTGTTCGAAGAGTTCCGGACAGGTTTCGAGCGCACTAAGGAGATGATAATCCGAAATACTGCGTGCGCTGCCGTGCGCAACCCCATCTTCGATTGACAATACGATCGCTGGCCGGTGAAACCGTTCGGCGATCCTCGACGCCGCAAGCCCTATGACCCCGCGATGCCAATTCTCGCCGGAAACGATCACGAAATTTTGTTGTTCCACTTCGGTTGTCTCGAACAAAGCCCGTTCTGTGATGTCTAGCTGGACCTGCCTGCGCTCACGATTGCGGCTGTCGAGAAGTTCGGCCAATTTTCTCGCGGACATGAAGTCCGGCGCCTCAAAGAGCTCGACAACATGGCGAGCAATGTCCATTCTGCCGGCAGCATTTATACGCGGTGCGATTCGGAACCCGATGTCGTAGCTTGTCATTTCTGACCGACAATCGGCGACCTCCATCAAGGCTTTCAATCCCAAGTTTTTTGTATTAGGCAAGTCATGAAGTCCTAGTGAAACGATGGCTCGGTTTTCACCGGAGAGCTGCATTACATCAGCGACCGTCCCGATAGCGGTGATCTTGAGGAACGACGGAACAAGGTCTTCCTTGCCAGCCTCGCGCAATAGAGCATGCGAAAGCTTGAATGCTACTCCAACGCCCGCGAGGTGCTTGTCGGGATACGGGCAGCCAGGCTGATTCGGATTGACGACAGCAACTGCGCACGGATTACCGCATGTAGGGTCTGAAAGATGGTGATCAGTAACGATGAAATCGAGTTCGTTGTCGGCCGCCCACTCGAGCGGTTCGAAGCTTCGTATACCGCAATCAACACTTATCGCCAACGTATATCCGTTGTTTTTCGCTTCCTCGAGGGCGGGAATGTTTATTCCATAACCCTCTGTAAATCGGTTGGGGACATGGAAACCAGTTTCTGCACCGAGAATTTTAAGAGTTTTTCGAAGAAGAACCGTGCCAGTCGTTCCGTCTACGTCGTAATCGCCCCAGATCAGTATTTTTTCACCGCTAGCGATTGCCTGCTGGATGCGGCCAACGGCATCGGACATTCCTTTCAAAAGATAGGGATCGTGAAGGTCGTTAAGTCCGGGGTTGAGAAACGTGTAGGCTTTTTCGGGAGTGTCATGTCCGCGGGCGATCAGTAAGGCAGCCGCCAACAGAGAGACGTTTGCCTGCCCTGCAAGTCTATTTACAGCCACCGGATCGTGCTTGCGGATCGTCCAACGTTTCAACATTTCCTGTACCTATACGATTGGGCTAAGAATTCCTTGCCACAACAGAACTAAAATAACGGTACCGAGAATAAGGCGGTAGACAATAAATAACGCCGTCGAGCTTTTTCGTAAGAAGGCGAGGAGGAACCAAATAGAGACGTAGCCCACGATCGCGGCAACGATCGTCCCAACAAGAAGCGGAACAAAACTGTCATCAGGCAGAATACTCCAGGCTTCGTTAAGTTCGAGCAAACCGCTTGCCGATATGGCAGGTATCGAAAGTAAGAACGAAAAGCGGGCAGCGGTCTCTCGCGTTTGCCCAGCCAATAGGCCGCCCATGATCGTGGAACCCGACCGGCTAGCGCCGGGCATAAGTGAGAGCACCTGTGATAAACCAACAACGATCGCATCCGCAAGTCCCAAATTACGCAATTGCTTGCGCTGTTTTCCGACCAATTCAGCGAACGCGAGAAGAACTGCAACGACGATCAGCATTATCGAAATGATCCAAAGATTCTTCGTCCCCGGTCCTTCGATAACGTCCTTGAATACTATCCCGACAACCCCGATCGGGATCGACCCAATAATTACGAGCCATCCTAGCCAAGTCTCCGCAGAGAGCCAAATAGGCCGGACACCACCCGTGCCGGAATGTCTGATTCCCCGGCGCCTCGTTAGCAGTGCCCAGTGGTCCCGGATGAAACCATTGATGATGCTCACGATATCCGATGCAAAATAAACAAGAACTGCGGCAAGAGTTCCAAGTTGGATCACCGCCATCGTCGCCGTTATTTGGTCAGGATTTCCGTCATAAAGGTTAATCCAACGACTCGCAAATACAAGATGCGCGGTCGAGCTGATCGGAATGAACTCAGTAAGTCCTTGAACGATCCCGAGAATTATCGCTTGAAGTAGATTCATAGGTGGAGTCAGCGGAAAGTGCGAAAACCCGGCTGGTCGATATACCGCAGCAAACTAGCAATTTAACACTTTTCGGAAAGGAAAAACAATCTACTCGCGGTATCGAGCTCGGCCCGCCACGCGATCGTAAAGCCAGGAGGGAAAGAAACGGCCCGCACGGACTATCGTCGCTAACTGCCATGGGAATGCCGCGAATGCCTTTTTCTTCTCGATCGCTCTGAGGAAAAGCGGAATGGCGTCGTCCAATTCCATAAGAAACGGCATATTGTTGGTGCGGCCGGCGGTAAGCGGTGTTCTGATAAAACCGGGTTGGATTATCGTGACATCTACGCCTGAAATTCTGTTGTCTATGCGTACGCTCTCAAAAAACGTCGTCATCCCGGCTTTACTAGCGGAATATGCTGCTGACCTCGGCAGACCGCGAAATCCCGCGAGACTCGATATCGCGACGAGGTGGCCTCTTCCACGTTTCTTCATCGCCGGAAGCACAGCATTAACAGCGTTTACGGCGCCCATCAAGTTGGTGTCAATCACCTTCTTGACGGCCTGAGGCTTTAGATCTTGCGTTTCGGCACTATTACCACCAATACCTGCGTTTGCGATAAGGACGTCAATATGCCCAAATTCTTCGATCAGCTTAAGAGCGGCAGCCTCGACGGCGGCGTCATCGGTCACATCGCACGGGAAAGCTCGTGCTTTACCGCCGGCGCGCTCGCAATTGGCGGCGAGTTGATTCAAAAGTTCTTCGCGTCGAGCAAGCAGGCCGATCACACAGCCCTTCTCCGAAAGCGCGATCGCCAATGCCTCACCGATCCCGCTCGATGCTCCAGTTAGAAATATGACTCTTCCATTCCAATCCATAGTATTAGAAATCTTAATAGCGTCCTCGCAAGGGACCAATTCTGCTTGCTAATATTCTATCATTCCGAGTTGATCTTTCATGCAATTAAGTGCGGTTCAAGACACCTGAAGGCGTTGTATAAGCTGCGACTTGGTGTTCAACACAGTTCTTTTACAAATGGCCCAAAAGCTCGCAGGGCGGCCGAAAGGTCCGTCTGTTTAACGAGCAAATGATCGCGCGAGAAGGCCGAAACGGCAATAAGCGAAATTTCGGCATCGGCAAGGATCCGAGATACTTCTGCGAGAAACCCCGTAGCACTGAGATCCAACTCGACATCAAAGGTCAGGAGTCTCAACCCACGTTCGGTTTTCGCGTCACGGATCGCATGATGGATCGTGGCAAAATCGATATCATCAAGCAGCAGTGTGACCTCGTGCTGATCTTTCAGGATCATAAAAGGCGCCGTCATTCTGGGGCTGAGTTCTGGGTTTTCCAGTATCCGAATCCACTCACCGTGCCCGATCGATACAAGCGAGAACGATTGTGGGCTGACGTCGATCCTTGCGTCTCGTAAGATATCTTTGCCTGGTTTCATGCGATTTTCAGCATTCTATCAGTTTATCTAGTTCGACATGGTGGGCTGGTCTGGAAGAAGAAAGTGTAGGTCAAATCTCGACAACGGTCGTTACTATAACCGGCTTCGACGCGATCTTTGCTTGCAGAAATCGTTTTAAATGGATTCGGAGATTCTCTTTAAAGACGGATTTGTCCGCGATCTGCTCGCGTTTCATTTCTGATATTGCGTCGCTCACGGATTTACGGACATCGGACGCAAACCCATTCATCGCGTCAAGTCCCGCTACGCCATTAAACGTAATATGCGGCTCGCCGGCAAGCTTATGGGTTGTCCGATCGATCATTACTACGAGAGAGATGGCGCCGCCGTACGCAAGTTTTTTACGTTCGCGAACAATATCGTATTCAACCTCTCCTAAAGATTCCTCATCGATAAAAGCTTTGTGAAGATCGTGTTTTTCAGTTATACGTGCGCCGTATTCATCGATCTCGAGTACATTGCCGTTCTCGATCAAAACAATGTTCTCATCTGAATATCCGGAGACGTGATTCTTGATGAATTCCTTTTGTCGAAAAAGCATTCGATATTCACCGTGGATCGGGACAACAAACTTGGGTTTCGAGGTCTCGACCATTATCTGTATATCGCCCTGTGATGCATGTCCCGACACGTGAACGAGCCGACGCTTCTCCTCGATAATATTCGCACCGCGTTTGTAGAGATGTCCGATAAGGCGACTGATCGATTTCTCGTTTCCAGGTATTATTCTGGCTGAGAGCACGACCGTATCGCCTGGGCCAACCTCTATCCCTTTGTAAGTAGAGGTTGCCATACTCCACAATGCGGCCCGATTCTCGCCCTGTGATCCCGTAACAAGGTATACGATCTCGTCGTCCGGTAACGATCGCGATTCGCCCAGATCGATGAGCGTTCCAAACGGGGTATTCACCAACCCCTGCTCCGAAGCGATCTCGACATTTTTCTGCATGGATCGGCCGAGTACCGCTACTTTACGGCCGAATTGGTGGGCGATGTCGAAAACGATCTGCAGTCGGTGAATCGACGATGAGAAGGTTGCGACGAATATGCGACCTTCAGCCTGACTAAAGATCTCCTCGAATGCGGGAATGACGGCACGTTCGGATGGCGTTCGACCTGGCACCGTCGCGTTTGTCGAGTCGCATAGAAGTGCCAGAACTCCCTCATCCCCGATACGACCGAGCGTTTTAAGATCATAGGGCTTTCCAATCACCGGCGTGTCGTCAATTTTGTAGTCACCGGTATGGATCAACGTGCCGATCGGCGTGTGTATGGCCAGCGAGAAACACTCGACGAGCGAGTGTGAAGCGTGAATAAATTCAACATTAAAACACCCGATCTCGAGGACATCATTCGCCTCGACCCGATGGAGAAGCACATCATCCAACATTTTGAATTCATCGAGTCGCTTCTCAGCCAATGCTAAGGTAAAGCGTGAACCATAAACGGGTAAGTTATACTTTCTAAGGATGTAAGATAAGGCACCGATATGATCTTCGTGGCCATGCGTAAGGATTATCGCTGTAAGGTCGTCGCGGTATTCTTCAAGAAAATCGAAATTTGGGATCGATATGTCGACACCGTATGGAGTTTCTTCCGGAAATCCCATTCCGGCATCGACGATTATCATTTCGTCGCCAAAACGGATTCCCATGCAGTTCATCCCGAATTCACCTATACCGCCGAGCGGAATGATCTCAATTTTATTCACGTATTGTAATTTTCGACGCTAAATTATAAAGATTGATTATACCATATGGCTATTTAGCTTAGATCTAATGTCCGGGCAAGACCACGCCATTCCTCGATCGTTAACGTCTCAGCTCGCCGGCGGGAATCTATTTCCGCTTTTTCCAAACCTTCGGCGATGTTCGGGTAGAGAGGCTTCAAATTGTTGAGAATAGTTTTCCTCTTGTGGAGAAACGCGGAGCTGACAAGCGCCCTAAACTCAACTTCGTTCTTATCCGGATCGTTATTCGGAACGAGTCGCACTACCGAACTCCACACCTTTGGGGTCGGTCGAAATGCCCCGGGAGGCACGTCGAATAGCTTTTCAGTGCGCATTGAAGCCTCGACCATTACGGTTAGAAATCCTCTCTCTGAATCGCCGGCGGATGCTGTGATCCGCTGGACGACTTCACGCTGAAACATCAGCACCATCTCCGAGAACGCCGAACGCTGAGCGATAAGTACCTGAAGAATCGCTGTGGAGATATAATAAGGAAGATTGGCCGTTAACTTTAACTTCTTTTGAGCCTTGCGGGAAAGTTCGAGAAAATCCATTTGGAGTGCGTCATCTTGGCGAAGTTCGAAGTTATGATTGTGAGCGAATTTCTCTTTGAGTAAAGGTATCAGGTCACGGTCGAGTTCGATCGCGGTGATATTAGCGCCCGAACGAACGAGTTCTTCTGTAAGTGCGCCGCGACCGGGGCCGATCTCGACCAAGACATCACCGGCTTCAATTTTCAAGGCATCAACGATGCAGCGGATCACGCCGGGGTCGATTAGAAAATTCTGTCCGAATCTCTTCTTGGCCGGTGGCGGCTGAGACGGCCGAAGGATGCGCTTTTCGCTCAATGATCCCTGCCTTGCACGCCCGGATATCCGGTGATCTCAATGTCGCCTCCGTAGTTGACGACCGTCAACTCTTTTAATTGGATCACATCGGATATCTTTACCGCACCAGTCCCACCGATCGCGGGCGGGGCATCGCGGCCGCCTATGATGATCGGCGCCATCATAAATGTGATCTTGTCGACAATTCCCGCATCGCAAAATGCTCCGGCAACTTCCGAACCGCCCTCAACCAATATGCTTTGAATATCCCTTTCCCGAAGGTAAGCGAGTACCGCATTCAGGTCACGAGCGTCGATTTGCGGAACACTCACCCCATTTCTTAAAAGCGATTCTAATTTTGCTTCATCGGTCGAGTTTGAAAAAACGATCGTCGGGGTTTCCGTCGCACTCCTTACCAAACGCGAATTGACGGGGATTTGCAGTCTATTATCGAGGACGACCCTAGCCAGCTCGCGCCGCCTGGGCTTTCCGCTACGGTCGGTCAAATTCGGGTCATCCACTAGTACTGTATTGCTCCCAACAAGAATCGCGTCGTGATCATGGCGGATCTCGTGAACGCGTTTCAGCGCCCCATCGCCCGAAAGCGCGGTCGACACACTCTTATTCAAAGATATTCGGCCGTCGAGGGACACTGCGAGCTTAAGATGGACGAATGGTCGACCGTTCCTGTGCCAACAAATGAATTTTTCATTGATCTCGGCGGCTTCGGCTGACAGTACACCTGTGTCCACCTGTAGACCTTCATCTCGAAGCCTTGAAATACCCGCACCAGATACTAGCGGATTTGGATCCTCGATCGGACAGACGATGCGTTTAACTCCCGCATTTATCAACGCTTCGGTACATGGGTTCGTCTTACCGTGATGATCGTGCGGTTCCAGCGACACATAAGCCGTACTGCCAATGGCCAATTCTCCGGCCTGATCGAGGGCTATCGCCTCCGCGTGAATCACATTGTCGTAAATATATGTCCCCTCGCCGACGATCTCGCCGGCCGCGGAGACGATCACGCAACCCACTAGCGGATTTGGGGATACAAGCCCGACTCCGGCCCTTGCAAGTTCGAACGCCCGACGAATCATCGCTATGTCAATTTCCGTGATCGCCATTAATCGAATAGCCCGTTTACATAACTGCCTGGATCAAAGACCATCAAGTCATCCACCTGCTCGCCAATTCCTACGTACCGGATCGGCAAGTTCAACTCTTTTGCAATAGCAACCGCAATCCCGCCCTTGGCGGTGCCATCGAGCTTGGTCAAGACAATTCCCGTCACGTCGGCCGTTTTCATAAACTGTCGCGCTTGTTCCAAACCGTTTTGACCCGTTACGGCGTCAATAACCAGGAGTGTCTCATGCGGCGCACCTTCAACCTCACGGCCCGCGACGCGCTTCATTTTTTCGAGCTCTGCCATCAGATTTGATTTGTTGTGAAGCCGTCCGGCGGTGTCAACGATCAGCACATCGGAATCTCTCGATTTCGCCGCCTTTAGCGCGTCAAACAAGACCGCAGCCGGATCAGTTCCCTGTTTCTGTTGGACGATCTGTACGCCCGCACGTTCCGCCCAGATCTCGAGCTGGTCCGATGCAGCAGCGCGAAAAGTATCAGCGGCACAAATAAGTACGCCATTCCCCTCGTCCTTTATTCTTTGTGCGAGTTTCCCGATTGTCGTAGTTTTTCCGACACCATTTACCCCTACGACCATTAGAACATACGGCTTTACGTCCAACGACACACTGCGTTCGTCTGGGACCCCTTTTTCTTCTGAATGGTGAAGGATCGACATCAACTCGTTTTTCATCGCCGATTTTAATGCGACCAGGTCGTTGATCTCCTGCCGCGATACGCCGCGCCGAATCGACTCGATGACCTGCAGTGTGGTTGACACACCGATATCGGTTGAGATAAGCATCTCCTCGAGCTCACCCAGGAAGGCTTCGTCGATCTGTTTTCGGCCTTCGAAAATAGTGTCGAGCCGATTGTTGATCGAATGTCGTGTCTTCTCGATCGCCTTAGAAAATCGAACACCGAATTCCTTTTCGACGGCATCTTCGCGCGCCTTTAGCTCTTCGACCGACTTATCGAGCCCGAGAACCGACGTTGAAAACTTGTCTTCTTTTTGCCTACGCCAAAAAAATGCCATTTTATTAGTATTTCTTGCCCTTCGATAATATAAAGGTTCGATTATAAGGAAATAGCAACGCGTGAACAACGTTGCCCCCGTCAGTCAGGTAAATTTAACACCACCGCGCACAAACGCACGGCCTAGATGGTCCACAATCAATAGGTCATCGCGAAAAAATAAAGAGCCTCGTCGGCTCTAGATATGCTGCGGCGTATCCGCCTTACAGTTTGAATGAAAAGAATCAGGTAATTTTTACAACCTTTAACGCAATATTATCGCATCTTTGTCGTTCTCCTGGCACTGACGAGGCCTCCTTCTTTGAACGGCAAAAACCAGGGGACGCCAATCGATGAGGGTTTGCGAAAATATATCAAACGCGCTTTATGATCACGAGCGTAATGTCGTCGTTTGCAGGTGCCGTTTCCGTAAAAGTTGAGAGGGCCGATTCTACCTTGTCGCGAATCGCTGCCGCCGACTGAGTAAGATTTTCCATAAGGACCTCTGAAAGCCGCTCGACACCAAACTCTTCTTCTTTCAGATTATTCGCTTCCGAAACGCCGTCGGAATAGATCACAATAACTTCACCCGGCTCCAAGGACAGCTGGCCAACCTCAAATTCCGCTGCCGGCAGGATACCAAGCGGAAAACCACCGGCAGACAATTGCTCGACTTGGCCATTTAGTCGGCCAACGAGCGGGGGATTGTGCCCGGCGTTAATATAACTCAAATTCCCAGTGGACGGATCAAGTTCAGCGGCAAAAAGCGTAACAAATCTGTTTGTCGGGGTGTTTGCCGAGAGATATTCATTCACAGCAGTGATCGTTTGATCCAATGAACTTTTCGCGACGACCTGTGCGTGTATGGCGGCGTGAAGACTCGACATCAGTAACGCTGCGGCTGTTCCCTTCCCGGAAACGTCGCCAAGTGCTATAAGCATTCTGCCATCGTGACGGGAAATGAAGTCATAATAGTCGCCGCCGATCTCGAAACACGAAAATGATATGCCCTGGAATTCATATCCATCGATCTTCGGCGGGCCAGCCGGTTGAAATCTCTGCTGTATCTCGGTTGCGAGCTCTAGCTCGTGTTCCATTCGCTCACGCTCAATCCGTTCATCCAACAGACTCGCATTCTCGACCCGTATTGATGCAACCGATGCGAGAGTGGTCAGAATATCCAGGTGCTCCTCCGTAAATGTTGATTCATACGTCGGCGAATCAGCGTAAATTATCCCGAACACATTTCGTTCATCGACGCTTAAAGGAACCGCCAAGACGGAACGGATTCCAAGCAGCGCCATCGTCTGGCTTGCATATCGAGGGTCATGCTGAGCATCCGCAGTTAACACGGATTTGCCATTTTTCAAAACTTCGTCAAGAACAGTACGGCTGATTCGAACCTCCGCGATAGGCTCATCTTTTCCACGAGTCCGGGCGACGGTGATCTTCATACCGCCTTCCTCCGATTCGTCGCGGAGCATGATCACGCATCGTTCGGCCGGAACAGCGTCAAAAACCAGCGTAGCTACTTGATCGAGAGTTTCGTCGAGCCCGCTCGACGAAAGAAGTGCAACTCCAACCTTGCTAATTAGCGCCAGTAAGTCTGTTCTACTTGATAATTGCGATTCGAGGATCTCGGTAGTCGGATTTCGCCGAAGGCTGAACGAGATGGTATTTGCCGGATCGAGCGCTTCGGTATTATCTGCAATAAGCGTCGAACCCGGCGTCATGCGAACCCTGTCATCATCAAAGATGATCGTAGTTTCGCCGATCTGAATCTCGTCTCCGGTTGTCAATACAAGCGGACCCGTAACGGCAGAACCATTGAATCGTGTTCCGTTTGCCGAACCAAGATCCTGCAGCATGTAAGTATCGCCTTCTTGCCTAACTTCTGCGTGGAGCCGGGATGCAAATGCGTCGGGTATACACACGTCACTCCGTGCCGATCGCCCGATTGTCGTGCGAAGTCGAGTGAGTTGGATCTTTTGGCCGGTGTTCCCGGCGTCTCTAACAATTAACTGCGGCATATGTGGGCAATACTATCTCAATATACGTTTTCTCGCATAAACTACCATTGTGCCGGCGATCAAGTCGGCCAGCGATCGGCCATCCCTTCTGATCGCCGAAACGAGAAAACCCAACCCGGCTGTCAAAATGGTGGCTGTGTAACCTACTAAATGTCGAAGAGCCAATGATCTCATTGATGCAGCCCGACCGTCGCTGCTGACGATCCTAAGGCCGGTAAGCATCTTTCCGATCGTTTGACCGTTTATCATTGGAAAAATCAGGAAGTTGGTAATAGCCAACAACGTTGTTACGAGCCAACCCGTACTTCCGAACGAAGTTGAACCTCCTCCCGAAGCCCAAAGGACCTTTCCCAAAAAAAGACCCACGACCGGAACGGCCGCCAGAATAATATAATCAATAAGCAAAGCGATACAACGATGAATAAACGGAGCCCGAACTTGTTCGGGTGAAAATTCCAGCACTACCTCATGGTCTGGCAACCGATGGTGAACGTTTTGCTTTATGGCCATGTTCATAGTTCAAACGAAGTCTATCCCAAGACAAAGTGCAGAGTCGTATCGCCGACTTTGATCTTGTCGCCGGCGTTCAAATTGTGCGGCTTGTGGGGCATAAGCCTTAATGCATCACTGACAGCCGCGAGAAGGATCGTCCCATTGGACGAACCGAGATCTTCGACCAGAAAACTGTTCCCGTCTCGCCAAATGCGCGCGTGCCGACGCGAGATCTTAGTCTGTGGATCATATTTCGAAAGGTCGACCTCCGGGAAAATATTAGACATTGGGTCTCGTCGACCAATGAGATTTTCGGGTTTCTCAAGTGAATAGATCGGGTCAGAAAGTTCGCTCGTTCCCTCTATAATTAAATTTGCTGTAATCGTGCGGTTCGAATAAATCTCGGAATGAACGCCTTGCTGAGCAATTGGCTGTTTAGCACCGCAAAACGCGCAGAAAAGGTCAGTCGCAACGATCCTTTGACCGCAAAAACCGCAGAAAACGCTCTGATTAGCCAAACTAACTGAAACCGGAATCTCATTGATCCCATACGTCACCTTGCCGCACGTCAAATTGATCGAGTGGTCTTCCAGAAAACCACGCAACTCAGCAGCTGAGGAATATCTTGACGAAGCATTATATTCCACGCACCGCATCAAAAACTTCTCCATTTGATCGGACAATTGCGGATTTATTTGACGCGGCCGGGGATTCTTCTGAAAATCGAAGATCAAGAGTGGATTACTCTGCGGATCGGCGCCAGTCAGAAGATGAAACATCGTAGAACCGAGACTATAAATATCGGACCGCGGTTCTACACTTCCGCTAAACAACTCCGGTGGGGCGTATCCCATGGTCCCGACCGCCGTCACGCCCTTTTCCTCTTTTTGCCCGATCGAACGAGCTATTCCGAAGTCTATCAACATTACTCGTCCGGAATTGCCGTCGATCATTATGTTCGAAGGCTTTAGGTCGCGATAAACGATCGTTGTCGGCTGGTTGTGCAGATAATCGAGAACGTCCGCGATCTGCAGCCCCCAATCCGTTACGGTCTTTTCATCGAGGCGCCCCTCCGGTGCCGATCGCAACTTCGCAGAAAGATCACCTCCCGATATATATTTCATCACGAGGTAGAACCTGCTTTCAGCTTCATCGTAAAAGTAATCGTAAATCGTCGGGATCGATGGATGATCGAGCGAGGAAAGGATCATCGATTCGCGTCTAAAGTCGTCAATGGCCTTATCCTGCTGAACTTCTTCAATGTACGACTGAACCATTTCCTTAATGGCTCGAAGGACGCCGCCAAGGTTATTGTCGCTCGCAAGGTAAACGGCACCCATTCCACCGCCGCCGATCTTTCTAATTACCTCGTATCGTCCATTTAGAACAATACCTTCGGTTAAAGGTTTTAACTTAGCGGTCATTCGGCCGCCGGTTCCGCTCCGCCCGCTTCCCTGCGATGCGGGAACATCTCGCACCAACTTTTCCGATTGAGTGCCAAGAATGGTGTCCGCCTCTAAACTAATTTGGGGTGCGGGATCCCCTAACGGAGTCGCGATCGGCAACCCCATTCCCTTGATATCGGCATTCTTGCTGTCGATTATTTGGACCGAATCGAACATCGATTGCGATGCGAATTTATCGATCTCTTCGAGTTCAACTAGGGGTTTCGATATACGGTCGGCAATACCCTCCGGATTCGGTTCGACATTTTTCTCGACCGGAGATTCAACGTCCACATTTTCCAATTCACCCACCGGAATCGACGGTTCGGTAGATCCGTCCACCGGAATTGACGGTTCCGTCGCTGCGTCCGGATCGGCGATCTTTTCCGACGTTGAAATAATGGAAGAAGACTGACCTTCGGGTTCCGGTTGCGGTTCTGCTGTATCCTCAACGGCGCTCGTCTTTTCCGGTTGGCCTTTGTTTTCAGGGTCAAGATCAGAATCTTGGTTCGCCAGAATCTCCGGGGTGATCAACGGGAATTCGGGCACCGATTCAAATTTCACGGGCGTCTCTTCTGGAGGTTGTGGCAATGGCGTAACTTCGCTGTCACGCCCAACATCTCCGGACACCACATTGTTTGCGGTACCAAATACATCGGAAAGATCCGCATCTGAAATATCAGGGATACTTGAAATTATTACGTTTTCCGAAGTCGAAGCATTCAATTCAGCCGTAGAAGGTATATCGGGCGAAGCCTGTTCTTGGGTGGGATTACTGGGCTCCTCCGCCAACTTAGCCGGCGGACCCATCATGATCGTGCTTTCGAACGATTCATCGAACTCACCGTCCGGGACAAGCGGTTTTTGCGTAATACCACAAAAGGGGCAAAACACATCGTCGTCGGTGATATCAGCGGAGCATTCCGGACATTTTGTCATCATTATTCAAGTAAGCGAGGCAATGATCAATTTCCAAGGTGGAACCGAAGGAACGTCTTTCCCACTATGATCTCATCGCCGTCGGCCAATTGCTGCGGAGTCCCCGGCAATAAACGTCGGCCTCGGTTTATGTAAGTACCGTTAGTCGAGCCAAGGTCTTCGACGAAAAACTTAAAATCTCGTTGTATGATCCTAGCGTGCCGACGCGACACCTTCGCCTCGTGGTCGTGCGAATCAAGGTCAATATCAGGGAAAACACCGTTGTCAGCGTCCCAGCGTCCGATATTCGACTCGTTCCCTGACAGAAGGAACTCAGCGCCGATCGAGTCACCGCGCTCGATCGTTAGGGTCGCTCTGTTTAAGGGCGGAGATTGCAGTCCGTTTTCATCGCCGTCTTGGGGTTGCGACAGACTATCATCGACAAATCCAGGGACACCAACCGACGTTATGCTGCGCCCGCTGATCGGGGTTTCCGCGGTAACGGCCCGAAATGGCGGCGCATCGGTTTCGTCGGCGTATGCGGCCGTCAAACTGGAGCCACATTCGTCACAATACTGCGATCCGTCGAGGTTGTCCGTCCCGCAGGAATGGCATTTGATCATTTCTTTTGGTTACCTTGCGATCCATTCCACAAAATGTCTCGAGTGTTACAAATCATTTTACATTGAATTTCAACGTTCGTAAATCGTAGATAGTGCGTCACAAAACGTCAATCCACACAGAAAACCGGAATATTCCGGATTTTTCAAACATGTTTACTTTTTTGAAACTCTCCGTTGGTGCTGGTCGTACTTATCCCTTGACGCTTCGCAAAGGGTTCCTTTGCGTTGTGAAGTGTTAAATATAACAAGTAATTCCCTTTGAGGTGACACAATAATATGGCATTGAGCCGTAAAGCGAAGATCATAATCGGTGTGGTTGCTGCCGTAGTTTTCACAGGCATCATAATCGCGAGCATCTTCGCGACAAGAACTGACACGCCTGAGGTTACGGTCGTAAAAATATCCACTCGACCGGAGCTTAGGTCTACAGTCACGTCATCGGGTGAAGTGCGCCCGATTCAGTTCATGAACCTTACAAGCGAGGTTCAGGGTAGAATTGAAGAGATCTACGTGAAAGAAGGCGATCAGGTAACCAAGGGTCAGCCGTTGGTTCGGCTTGACCCTAATCAGCTACAGTCTAGCACCGATGCGCAGCTGGCAGCGTTTCAGGCCTCGCAGGACGACGTTCGGGTTTCTCAGTCACAGGTAACCGCAGCCCAAAATCAGCTTTCGCAGGCAGAGCAGGGTTTAAACGTGTCGCAAGTCGGCATCGATTCTGCCAGGCAAGGCGTTATAGCTGCACAATCTGATGTCGACAAGGCGCAGGTTGAATTCAACGCGGCAACCCGCGAATTGAACCGGAACGCGCAGCTGCTCGAAAGCGGCGTTATTTCACGACAGATCTACGACGAATCGAAGGATCGCGTGGAAAGCGCGCGTGCATCCCTTAAAACCGCAAAGGACAGTGTCGTGACGCGCCAGATCGCGGTAAGGGACGCAACAGCAAGACTCAAGCAGCAGAACGTTTCCGTTCGTGACGCTCGCCGAGCGGTCGAAACCGCTAATTTAAGTGTCGACAGCAGCCGTTCGCGTTCTGATCAGCAGTCCGCAGTACTTCGCGGACAGCGAAGCCAGCGTGACAAGACGCTTCAGGTTGCCCCAATCAACGGTGTTATTGCGGAGATTCCTTCGAAGGTTGGAACCTTCGCGGTTGCTGGGCTCTCGACTACCGCGCTGCTTACGATCGCCGACATGTCGACGATAAATATTGAGGTAAAGGTTGACGAAACTGAGATCGATAAAGTCGAAGTTGGCCAAATAGCCAAGATCAAGGTAGATGCCTTCGGCGACAAAGAAATTGAGGGAGAAGTTACGCAGAAGACTCCGCTCGCGGTTGGTAAATCGCAAACGACGGGTGGCTTGTCGACCAACATCAACGTACAGGAAGCTAAAGAATTCCGGGTTGTTATCCAGCTGAATAATCTTTCCGAGGAGATGCAGACCGGATTGCGACCCGGTATGAGTGCAACCGCTGTTATCACCACAAAGACAGCTCAAAACGTTATCGCCGTTCCGCTTCAGGCGGTCATCGAGAAAAAGCCGGAGGCCTCGCCGTCGCCGACGATCGAGGGCAGCGTACCTGATCCGGCAGATAAACCGAAGCCGATAAAAGGTGTTTATGTGCTTGATGGTAATAAGGCCAAGTTTGTCGAGGTAGAGACGGGCATCACCGGTGAATCGGATATACAGATCCTTAGCGGTTTGAAGGACGGCGACGAAGTGATCACAGGCCCTAGCCGTGTTTTGAACACGCTAAAGGCAGGGGCGGTTGTTAAAAAGCAAGAAAAGAAAGAAGGCGAGGCCGCCAACACGTCGGTTTAGCTTTTCAGCGATAGGAAATTATGCGTTCGACCGACAATAAAGATCAGGTAATGTATAGGTTTATGGATAACGAGCAAGGTGTCAGTACTCTGCCATCGGTCTCGCAGGATCTGTCACCCGACGGCCAAGGTTACTTGATCTCGATGCATAATATTTGGAAAACCTACCAAATGGGTGTCGAAGAGCTACACGCGCTTAGGGATCTGTCGTTTCAAGTTAAAAAAGGTGAATACTTGGCTATCATCGGCCCGTCGGGTTCCGGTAAATCTACATTGATGAACCTTATTGGCTGTCTCGATTCGCCTACGAAGGGCCAGTATTGGATCAACGGCAACCTCGTATCCGATATGACCGACGACGAACTCGCAAGGATCCGGAATAAAGAGATAGGCTTCGTCTTCCAGACATTTAATCTTCTGGCACGCGCCACCGCCCTGCATAACGTCGAATTGCCGCTGATATATGCTGGTATGCGTGCGGGGGAGCGTCACGAGAAAGCGCAAGGTGCTCTTGCCTCCGTCGAATTGGGCGACCGCGTTATGCACCGCCCGAACGAACTATCAGGTGGTCAACGCCAGCGCGTCGCCATCGCCCGTGCTCTCGTTAACCACCCGTCGATCCTTCTCGCCGACGAACCAACTGGCGCGCTCGATACAAAGACAAGCCATGAAATAATGGAGCTTTTCGAGAAGCTACACTCCGAGGGCAACACAATAATTCTTGTAACCCATGAACACGACGTCGCCGAACGAGCTCACCGCATCATAACGATTCGTGACGGCCGCATCGAGAAAGATGAGCAAGTGAAGTAATTACTCCTTGTTCAACTGTTCGACTGTTCAACTGTTCAACTGTTCAATTTGTTCAACCCGTGTGGTCGTTCTAACAGAAGTTGACACTTTTCTAGCTCGTATACTCGTACAGGCCTTTCAGCTGCAGTTTTAGCCGTCGAATACTCTGACCGGTACCATTACACCTCCGTGTTAGATATCTTCTTGACCCTTCGGCCCGCGCCATCGTAGAAGTAAGTCCCGAGGCTCGCAAGCTCGATATGACCGAGCCGTTCGCGTCGCACCTTCGACTGTGTGACCTCGACGCCGCACTTGTCGCAGATAACGCCGCGGTGCTTCATCCGCTTGTACTTTCCGCACAAACACTCCCAATCCGATACCGGACCGAAGATCCGTGCACAAAAAAGACCGTCCCGCTCCGGCTTAAATGTCCGATAATTTATCGTCTCCGGTTTCGTCACTTCGCCATGCGACCACGAACGGATTTTCTCAGGCGACGCCAAACTGATCCGGATCGCCTCATAATTCGTCGTCAACTGCGTTTTGTTATCGTTATTAAATCTAAACATAATCTTTTTCTCAAATTTTCTTTCGCTTTCCATCCGCTTTCCAGCCGCTACTCACAGTTATCTTGTTCGTTATTCACCACCCCAATAATCACCTTATGACCGTCAAACCTCTCAATAATCTCCATCATAGGAGACTTTTCTGTCTTGTTTCATTGGACCATTCCAGAAGTGTGTTTCAAGGGAGCTTCTCAAAACTTAATCTCGAATTTCTTGTTTTCTTCTAATGAAAAGGTAACGCGATCTTCCTCAAACCTGGTTTCTGCATAAGGGTATGATTTTTCTGTTCCAATATCTACGATATTCTCCAACGGATAATTCCGTACTAAGTAACTCCAAGGCAAGGCTGTAAGTAATTCCATGCGGTAAGGTTTTCCAACCCTGCGATCTCTAAATAGAATGCAATATACGCCCAACTTTGTATCCCCATTCTTGACCCATACCAATAGGTCCTCATCAACAGAAACATAAACTGTCGAATCCGAAGCCTGTTCTCCATCATAAAAAACTTTGACCGCATTCGATTGTGTCCACAGGTGATTTCTCGTCGTAAAGATACCAACCGCTAATACGCCGATACTTAAGAAAATAAGAACTGAATACCAAATACGTTTCATTACTCTGGTTGCCTTCTACGATTACTTAAAAGCATTTAAGGCTTTCCATATGTCAAGTATTTATAACCTGGACGCGTAGACTTCGAAACTAAAGGAACAATCCTTCCTAAGGCTTCTTTTATTTTCACACTGTACGGTGGCAAAAAGGTGGGAACCAGTTCTTGACTCGTTGCTCCCTCCGGTAAAATCATGAAGATGAAGTGCAGATCGGCAATTCTTGCTCCTTCATTTTTCTTGCCTGAATCATTAAACCTCCATTTAGCCGCAGCAGTTTTCGCAGGCTTATGCAATAGTTTCGGACCCGAAATTACATCAACCGATCCCACGCTTCCATTCCATTTAATCTTTGCTCGAACTACCACTGTGCCGCTTACATTCCCAACAAGAGCAATCGATGGATAAATTGATGGAACGGCTTCGATCACGGTCGCCGGCTCAGATGTAAATGTCCCTTGGCTAAGGCCATTACTTGGTAGACCGAGGCATAATAGAACCGCCGTCAAGGTGAAAATACGAAGTTTAGCTTTTTTTAATCTCATCATTTTTTGAACTCCAATAATCTGGCACCAGGTTTCTCGGGGGTGACATTGTTACTAGATTTGACCGCTGCGTCAACGCCTATTCTTCTCTTCGTTTCTCTTTCTGCGGCTGACCAGCCCTTGTTCCAGAACTCCGTACCGTTGGCGTTGCGTTCGCTTCGTCCCATAGCTTGTGCAACGTAAGAACTCACCGCATACGCTCGACGTTCGGTAGCGTATTTGGTTATATTCAACGGAGAGTTAAGATAATCTTGGTCTGACCCAAGAAACAAGGCTGGCTTTAAGTCCATTCTGTCAGCCGCGTGACTACCTTCGTGAGCAACATCCTCAGCATCAGGATTTTTTTCAAATGTTATCTTGATTGCTGGAATAACGTTGCCATCTGCGTCGCCCGTGAAACACCTCGTTGTCGTACATCCTGTTTCCGCTACGCCGTTTTCAACTTTCCCGAATGCAACTGAGACGCCGTTGACTTCTCCTTCTTTGCCATAAGCGCTCACGCCTCTCAAGATCTCTGCTCGTTGATCGGCTGTTAACTTTTTGGAGCTTGTAAAGTCCGTTCGTATCCTGTTCCGTTAAATGCAGCATCTAAAACTAGATATTTATACAGGCACATAATTCGTCGTCAACTGCGTTTTGTTATCGTTATTAAATCTGAACATTATTTTTATCTCAATTCTTTTCGCTTTCCGTCGGTTTCCAGCCGATTCCCGTCCATTTCGTCATTTGTAAGCGGTTTTTCAGGGTAGACTATCTCATCAGAAACCAACTCCTGGATTTCGAGGAAGGTCTTTCCTTTGAATGCTCCTGAATATAGTGTTTCCCGTCCCTTGATAAACCAGCCAAATGGCTTTCTCGACAAAAAGTCCAGAATTCCGTCATTCTCCACAAAATAGCCCACCGTCAACCGAATTTGTTTTAAATCTTTTCGATCAATGCGCTTGCACTTGAAATGAAGGTCTATGGGTGGCACCGTTTCTTGAAGCGGCCAGTTAAGAGTGATAGTCTCAGAGACTGATTCATTTGGACCGAGCTTTTTCAATTCGACTCCAGTTTCATCTGAATAAGCGGCGAGACTTATCGGTTCAAAGACACGCCACTCAATATTAACGACAGACCTATCATTCACATCAATAGAAATATAGGGACCGTACTCGCCCTTAAGTCGTTGCGGATTGGAGGAAAAAAAAATATTTTCTGTTCCTTCATTGCGTAAGGTTAAACTAAACCGAAGCTTCTGATCGTTCAAATCGAGTATTTTGCCGAGCAATAACACCTGTTGACCCTCAGCTTTTGATAATACAATTCCTTGTTGTTCTGCCATGCCCTGAGCGGTCAAAAAAAAGAAGACAGTAAGAAAAATAACCCGTGCTTTGTTCATTACACAAACCTCATTTATTAATCTGAAAAAAGAAGTACAAAATTGTTCACTATTGCCCTACCAAAGACCAATACTTGCGAGCAAGGTAAGCGGACCGCCCTTGATAACCGAGTTGACTGCGGATCTGATTTTCTGTGATATCCCCTGGCTGATTAAATCCGTATCCTACAGCCCTAAGCTCAGTCCGTTCCGCGTTTTCGTAATAACCCAGGTTACCTTCCGTAAAATAATGGTCACCGGTCAGCTGATCGTGTCCTCCGATACCACCTCGCATTCGATTGTATGCGTGAATCAATTCATGCGCCAGCAAAACTTCCACATGGACCTGAACGCTTTCAATTTGATTCGGACCAACTCTTTCTTCCGCAAATTTGATGGCATCAGGATCCCAATATACTATCGCGTCGGATGAGCTACCGTCTGTCTTTGCTTTCCAATTCACACTTCCATCAGTCTTTATCGCTTGGGAAGACACGTCATTTTCATGGTTAACGTTGATAATCACCCTTTTGTCAGAACTGCCAATTCCAATCAAAAGGTTATAGCCAGCAGTTTGAGCTGAGCTTCGGGAAACGGTTATTTGTCCATTTTTAATAACTCTCGAACCGGCAGCGAGCTTTTGCAAGCTTTTTTGAAGAGCCTTTCGGTCGCCCTCCGTTATGGCGGTAATCCGACCATCCGGACCTCGACTCGTCGCCGTAACGTTAGGCAATGAAATGTCAGCGCCTGCCCAGTCAAACGAGGCATCCCGACCTCGCAAAGATGAGCCGTCGACTGTAGGGCCGCTGTTGGCACAGAACTGGCCGCATGCACCGGTTGTGACCGGGATCAGTCCGAGGGGGTCGGTGAATTTATAAGGCGAGTTTAGGACGTAGCTGTAACGGTTGAATGTCTGCGGATTCCGTATGGACGCCGAAGCTGTCAAGGGGTCGATACTGGTATATCGGCCATGTGTCGAGTTGTAGTATCGTGCTTGGGCGAAATCGAGGCCCGATTCTGAGTCGTTCTCGTAGCCGGTGTAGCCTTTGCGGGTCGTATCCGGTTCGTAGCCAAGAGATTCGGTTCTTTGGGCGGTATAGTTCTGCTCGCCGAAAGCTGTGAAATCTTTTCGGCTCGTCACTATGCCATTTTCATCAGTAACAACCCTCGGGCTTCCCAAGTGATCCTGTGTCAAAAAACTTACCTGTGGCGTCTGACTGATTTCAGTCGAATACTCGGCCACAAGTTTTCCATTGGCATTGTAGACGAATATTGTTGTTTCTGACGCGGAAATCTTCTTGACTCTCTTTCCTTCACCATCGTATAGATACTCGCCGATGGTGTTGTTAAGATTGTCCTTTAATTCCGTCTGGTGGTTCTCTGCGTCGTAAATAAAATGCCGACCTTCAGCGTCTTGCGTTACATTGCCGGTTGCATCAAACCCGTAACCGTTAGAAGAAATCCGGTTGTTGCTTGTCGAGACGGTTGGATTGCAGACGGCCTCTGCGCAGCTTCCGAGTGTCGTCGTATTCGCCGCATCAAACCGGCGATTTCCATACCGATCTATCGTGAATGTCTGCTTCCAAGAAATAACGTTAACGACTTTTTCTTCCGCAGCCTGTAAGCGATTTAGGTCGTCGTATGTGTAGGTTTGCTCAAACGGATTCGCAAGCCCGTCAAAAGTGATCTTCTGGCTTCGTAATGAACCGTTGTTTTGCGTACTAGTCCCGTAACCTAATTCAAGCCTCAACAGATTCGTCGCGTCCTGCGTTTTGCCAAGCGCGATCTCTGTCGACTGGAGCCTCGAGTTATACTTCGCCGACTCCCATTTCCCGTTCCCAAGCCGCATCTTGGTAACCGCTCCGGCCGCATCATATTCGAAATGCCCCGCATATGTATGCAGCCCCTGACTTGCGTTCTTCCTGCTCTGAACCCTCGAAAGCTCGCCGTCATTGTTGAGAACACTCTTGACAACGCGTCCCGATGGATATGTCTCTTCGGTCAAAGCCCCCGAAAGATTATAGTTGTATCCCGTATTATAGGTTTGCCCGTCGGTTATCTGCTCATGCGTCAGCAGCCGCCCGAGTTTGTCAAAGCTTGTGTAGAGCGTTTCCGAAACCGAACTTGCGACTCTTGTCGTTTTGCCTTTCGAATAAGCGGGCTGAGTGCCCAAACCCTTTCCGTCATAATAAAAACTGACATCCGGCGTCGCATCCGAATAATTGCGAACACTTAAACGGTTGAGATTGTCGTATGTCCCGGCAACATAGATCCCTCTCGCATCCGTCGTCTTTGTAATGTTCCCGTTATCGTCGTATTCATACTTTACTGACCACTGCGTATTGCCCGTGATCGGATCACCAGCGACAAATGCTGCATTTGCCTGCTGTTCAGGCTGTTTTGCATATAGCAGCCGGCCAAACGGCGTACGCAAAAAAATAGTCTGGCGATTATTTTCCGTCATATTCCCTTTCGTATTCCATGATGGTTGTCATACTGATGGGCCATGTCCTTGACTTACGAACAAGTTGCCAAAATCAAGACGCATGAAAAATGCAAAGGTTCAGGGACGGTCATCATTCTCAAGGGAAGATTGGACTTCTTTTAAGTATTGCGGCCACATTTCTTTCGCTAGATCGAAAGCACCTTTCTCACTTTGCCCAACAAAGTAGATAATTGAAGCCCAGCTAAGATCTTGGCGAATGTCAAAGTTTTTTCGCAACCATTGACCGAATTCTCTGTAAACCAAATCCGTGGGACGTTGCATCGCAAACGTATACCCTTCAATAAAGGAAAAGGCCCTAATGACCGATCCGTAACCGATGTACAAGCCAGGCTTTTCGAGCAACAATGTCAATATTTCGGATTCAGTCATTACTATTCGACAGTTGCTTTTTCCTTATATTCTTGCCAAAGCTCCTTCGCCATATCGACTGAGTTTGCCTCACTCCTTCCCATGAATGAAATGATTGAACCCCAATCATGTGACTGACCGAATCCGAAACGTTTAACAAGCCAGTCATGAAATCCATAATAGAGCGCATCGTCGATCTCCGACTTTTCGTTTTTCTTCGCGAAAATAGATCCGTCCATGAACGATTGAATCAAGGATACCGAAGGATATCCTCCTCCTCCATACATCTCTGGCCTCGCAAAAATATGATCCATTAATTCCGACGGCTTGTTTCGACCAAGCGAGCTTAGTCCCGTTTTATTGTTCGCACGAGGTTTTTTTTCGCCATTCATTTCCTTTAGGTATTTAGCCCACATTTCTCTTGCCAAATCCAAGGTGTCGGCTTCGCCTTGTCCAAAAAAACAAATAATAGACAACCAGTTGACATCCTGACTAATCCTGAGCCGATTCCGCAACCATTCGCTGTACCCTTCATAGATAGGATCCCGCTCCATTTTTATGGTCTCTCGGTAACCATTAAAAAATGCGTTTATTCTTATAACGGATAAATTCCCACCATACTCGATGGGATTTTCCAAAAATAATGTAAGAAGCTCAGATTCAGTCATATAATTATTGTGGCGGTACCACTTCAAAAATGGGATTTTTTACTTCGGTGGTTCTTGCCCCGCGATATGTATATCCTTTTGCCCATTTACTAACAGGCACACCTTTAGTGGAATACATCTCATATACTTTATCTCCAACCTGTACACCGAAATGGCCTTCCGTGGAGTCCAATGCAATTCGTAATCCATCTTTATAAATTGCTTCACCCTTAGCAGTTTTTAGCCGAACTAATATCCCTTTTATTCCATTTTTCTCAAGTTCTTTCATAAGAGCTGCCGCCGCGACTTTGCAGTCACCGGTCTTAAAGCAACCTTCGCCCACCACCTTCGCTGCCATTTTAGCAATGTCGTCGGGATTTTTTCTTACCACCATCGCAATTACTGCGAGCGAAACTCCAGATGCCAGCAATGATTTGATAAGGAAGGCAGCCTGTATGAAATCTCCAGCCG
>JBAUGL010000065.1:0-12144 GCA_049679665.1 Pyrinomonadaceae bacterium
GGGTAGCTGTTTTATGTCGGCTCTTCATGATCGCGAGCGCAAGTAATCTGCTAACGTCATTCAAAAAAGTTTGGCGTTCAAACGGAAAGTGTGATAAAAGCAAAAGCAGTTTTACTCATCAATAAACGGGAAGATAGGTGCGGATGCCGTCGAGTTTTATCAAACGAGCGCTTACCGTGGTCGTCGTGATCTTAGGCGGATATTCGTTTGCCTTGTCACAGAGGTCCGGCGGAAGGCTTGCTGGAAAGGTGACCGATAAAGACGGAAAGCCGGCCGCAGGGGTAACGGTTGTTGTTACCAACCAGACCGATTCGGAGGTTGAATCGGACACGTCCGAGGCTGATGGCGGTTACGCGTTACAACTATCGGGGGGCGCTTACCGCATACAGGTTGAGTCGCCGTATGAGGCGCGGTTCGAGCGCGGGACGGCCGAGGAGTACGGATCGTTCTCGAATCTGATCTGCGATAGTTCTAAAAAACTTTGCCCGGTTCTCGAGAATGTGATCATCGGCGGCGATTCTGAAACTAAGATCAACTTTGTTGTGATCGATTCGTCAAAAGAAGCCGGCGACACCGCGAAAAGTGAAGGCGAAGCGATGGCGACTTCTCCAGATCGGCGAACCGTACGTGATCGATGGCGATTTGATTTTCCAGAGTACGACCGCTACGGCGACAAGGCGGCTCGCGGACGTGATATTCCGTTCAAGCGGGGGAAATGGTACAACCCGTATGACCAAAACGTTCTCAAGGGTGACAAGCCGATCTTTGGCGATGATTATTTCATGGTCCTCTCGGGTGTAAGCACGAGCGGTCTCGAGATTCGCCGGACGCCATCGGCAACCAACGTCAGTTCGAACGGCCCGGATTTTAACGGATTTCTCGGTCGCCCGGAAAGTCTTTCCTTCAACCAGACCATTCAATTGTCATTCGAGTTTTTTAAGGGCCGTACGGTATTTCAGCCTCGCCAGTGGGCGATAAAGATCTCGCCGACATTCAGCGTTCCAAACTATCTAAATGCACGCGAGAACGGCATCGTGAATATCGATGTGCGCCGCGGGACGAACCGCGTCGATATGCACGCTTCGCTTGAAGAGGCGTTCGCTGAGGTGAAGCTTTTCGATACGAATGACAACTATGATTTCGTATCGGTCCGGGCTGGGATCCAGCCGTTCATCGCTGACTTCCGCGGTTTTTTGTATTCGGACAACAATCTGGGTGCGCGGATTTTTGGTGCATTCTCAAACAACAAATCGCAATTCAATATTGCCTATTTTCGACAGCTCGAAAAAGACACTAACAGCAATCTGAATTCGCTCAAAGAACTTCGAAAACAGGACGTTTATATCGCAAATTATTTTCGACAAGATTTCCTGTTCAAGGGCTATACGATCCAGGGTGTTGCGGCTTACAACAACGACCGGGCCGACACTCATTATGACAGCAACGGGTTTCTTGTGCGGCCGGCGCTGGTCGGAGATGCACGGGAACATAACATCAAGGCCGGTTACATAGGCATCAATGGTGATGGGCATATCGGCTGGCTCAACCTTTCGAACCATTACTATTTCGCGTTCGGTGAAGATGATTTTAACCCGATCGCCGGCCGGCGAACTGATATCCGTGCATATATGGGCGCCGTCGAAGCGTCAATTGATCGCGATTGGCTGCGCTATAGAGCGTCGGTGTTTTATGCCTCTGGCGACAAGGATCCGACTGACGATAAAGCCGAAGGATTTGACGCGATATTCGATGACCCAAACTTTGTCGGCGGGCAGTTCTCATACTGGAATCGGCAGTCCGTAAGGCTCGTATCCACTGAGATCGGGCTCGTCCAACAGAACAGCCTATTGCCGTCTCTGCGATCGAGCAAGACTGAGGGACAGGCGAATTTCGTGAATCCGGGCATTTGGATATTCAACGCCGGAGTTGATGCCGAATTAACCCAAACCGTAAAGGCTGTATTCAATGCGAATTATTTGCGCTTTGATCGAACGGAGCCGCTGGAATACGTACTTTTCCAGCCGCGTGTACGTCACGAGATCGGTTACGACCTTAGCCTGGGTGTCGTGTACAGGCCCTTTTTGATAAACAACGTGACGTTCACATTTGGTGGAAATGTTTTGCTTCCGGGTCGTGGTTTCCGAGACATTTTTACAGATCGAGACCGGAATTGCCCGATACCGAGCTTTTGTTCCGGCGATCTGCCAGATCCCGGCAAAACGCAGTATTCGCTTTTCGCGCAGATGAAGCTCATCTTCTGATTTGAGAGGGAATGTTAAATGCTTCCGAAAATCAACAATCGAAAGCGGCTGAAAGTGGGCATAATGCTGGTCTTCGCTTGCTTTTTGACGGCGGCGTATTGGAGCAGCGGCAGCTCTCTTGCTAAGAAGTCGGAACGGTCAGCGGAAGAATTGCAAACGCTGCCGAAAGAACCAGTGTCCGTTCAGCCCGTCGCCGCGATCCCTGAAACTGAAAAGGCCGTGGCGCTCGAGCCGGAAGGCTGTCTGAAATGCCATAACAACATCGAGCCGATGCACCGATACAATGCGCGCGGGGACGTTTTCGACAAAATCGGCGACGACGGCAAGGACGCCCAGGGATTGACGTGCACGGCCTGTCACGGGGGGAACCCGGCGGCAACCACGCAGGCCGTGGCCCATGTACAGCCGAAATTTCCCGGTGAGTGGGACTGCAAGAACGGCGATTGTTCGAGCCGGAATCCGAAACGTTCAAATACACTGATAAACAGAGAGAGTGCGGAATTTGTGCGGTTCGTTAATCCGGGCGATTTTCGAGTGATAAAGCAGTCCTGCGGTGAATGCCATTCGGACGAGAACCGTAGCGTTGCCCGCAGCATGATGGCAAATGGAGCGATGCTTTGGGGAGCTGCCCTCTACAACAATGGCGGCTACCACATAAAAGATAATCGATTCGGCGAAAGTTACGATGAGCAGGGCGAGCCGCAGGTGCTGTTTCAAGTGCCGGCGCCGACTCGTGAGCAAGAGGCCTTTAAGGGATACGTTCCGTGGCTAAGCCCCTTGCCGCGATGGGAGATCTCCCAGCCTGGAAATATTCTTCGCGTGTTCGAACGCGGCGGTAAACGTCGCCTCGAAGTGGGCCTCGCCGACAAGGAAGAGGAAAGCGGCAAACCCGATAAGGGCCTAAGTCCGCGTGGGCTGGGGACGAATAACCGGACCGATCCGGTTTATCTAGGGATACAAAAGACGCGCCTTCTTGATCCAACATTGAATCATCTTGGGACAAATGATCATCCGGGCGATTATCGTTCCGCTGGCTGCACCGCCTGCCATGTTGTTTATGCAAACGATCGGGGTGCGGCGTCATCAGGGCCGTATGCGACTGCCGGGAATCAGGGTGCTACGCAATCTGCGGACACCAGCATTCCGCGCAATGAGCCGGGCCACCCGATAAAACATCAGTTTACGACCCGCATACCTACGGCACAGTGTATGACGTGCCATATGCATCCGGGTACGAATATGGTCGCGACATTTCTCGGTCAAACGTGGTGGGACAATGAATCTGACGGAAAATTTATGTATCCGGCCGACGGCCAGATCGATCCAAGCCAGGCGGAGGAGATCCGAAAACTCGACCGGAATCCGGAGGGATCATCGGTCCGCGGACGGTGGTCAAACCAGGAATTTCTGCAGCGATCGGGGACGGCGGAATTTAATAGCAAACTAAAGTCGGTCCAGTTCGGAGATTCGCACGGGCACGGATGGATGTTCAAAAACGTTTACAAAAAGGACCGTAAAGGCAACCTGCTCGATACGCAAGGTGCGGTCGTGCCGGCGGACGATCCCGATAAGTTCAAGAAAGCTGTCCATCTGCAGGACATTCACCTGGAAAAAGGCATGCACTGCGCCGATTGTCATTTCAGGCAGGACAGCCACGGCACCGGGATCCTTTACACCGAACCGCGTGCGTCCGTGGAGATCGGCTGTATCGATTGTCATGGGACGGTCACAAACAAAGCCAACGCTATCACAAGCGGATTTGCGGCACTGGCACCCGAAAATAAGAACGAGATCACGCAGCGTGAACGTGCGAAGAAGCCGGTGATCGGGCGCGATCTGACGAGGCTGCGATTTCGTTCGGTTGACGGCAAACGGTTGCCGGTACTCGACGTGATCGACCGTGACACTAAGAAAAAGGACGCTCAAGGCAACGAAATCGAACTAAAGAAAGGCGACATAATCCAAAACTCGATCGTCGAGCCTGGCCTCTGGTGGAAGGTAAAGCAGACGGCGGACACCGTGACGTCCGGAAGCGCCGATTACAACGTGAAGTCGGCTTATGCCAAAACGATGCAGAAGGATAACGAGACGTGGGGCGACGCGACGATAGATGAAAGCAAGCTTGCGCATCGCGAATCGAACATGACGTGCTACACGTGCCATACGTCCTGGGTGACCAGTTGCTTTGGCTGCCACCTCTCGATGGAGGCCAACCGGAAGATGCCGAACCGTCACAACGAAGGCGGCGATTCGAGAAATTACACGTCATATAATTATCAGGTCATTCGCGATGACATTTTCATGCTTGGGCGCGACGGGACCGTGACCGGCCACCGCGTGGCGCCGGTGAGGTCGAGTTCAGCTATTCTTGTCAGCTCACGGAACCAGAACCGCGAATGGATCTATCAACAGCAGCAAACCGTTTCCGCCGAAGGGTTTTCCGGGCAGACTTTCAATACGCATGTGCCGCACACGGTCCGTTCAAAGGAATCTCAGACGTGTTCGGACTGCCACGTTTCACAAAATAAGGACAACAACGCGTGGCTGGCACAGGTGATGCTGCAGGGGACAAATTTCGTCAACTTCATCGGCCGGTACGCTTACGTCGCCACCGGCGATGCCCTCGAGGCTGTCGCCGTCACCGAACATACCGAGCCGCAAGCCGTCTATGGCAGTAACCTTCACAAGCTGGCGTACAAGGATAATTTCGACGAATTTGTAAAGAATGGCCGTAAGCTGAACGAGTTCTACGAGAATAAGGGGCGGCCCGAAGCGCTGCAGGTGCAGGTACGCGGCGAGTACGCATATGTGGCAGCGGGCAAGGGCGGATTAAGGGTTTACGATGTGGCACAGATCGATCAAAAGGGATTCTCCGAACGGATCGTCACTGCACCAGTATCGCCGCTCGGGCAGAGATTTTATGTTGATACAAAATACGCGACGGCCGTCGCGGCGCCGTCGACCCTCGCGGTCGATCCGGCAAGGTGGCGGACCGTCCGCGAAGACGATGGCAGTTTGACACAAGTTGCGCCTGAAAAGGCGGTGGAGATGAACCGCCAGGCTGAAAAAGAGGGTAAACCAAGCCCTGTGATCAATGAGGAAGAGCCAATCCATCCGCTCTATGGGTACCTGTATGTCGCGGATAAAGAAGAGGGATTGATTCTTGTGAACGCCGAAACATTGCTCGATGGCGACCCGCGGAATAATTTTCTCGAAAGGGCATTGACGTTCAACCCCGGCGGGGCGTTGACGGGCGCCGGGAACATCACGATCGCAGGGAATTTCGCGTATATCACGACCGGGACGGAACTCGTGATCGTCGATCTCTCCACGCCGCTTTCCCCGATGATCACGCAGCGGATTACATTCGATAACCCGAAGGCCGTCGCGGTTCAATTTATGTATGCCTTTGTCGTCGATGCCGGTGGGCTCAAGGTGTTGGACATCCGTCGACTGCCGCAGGAAGGAATTGTGATTCGTGTTGACGCCGCGATCGTCCCGCTTCGGCACGCAAAAGATATATATGTTGCGAGGACGTACGCTTATGTAGCCAGCGGTGAGGACGGAATTGCGATCGTGGATGTGGAACGGCCTGAAAGTCCGAAACTGGAACAGATGTTCAATGCTGAAGGCTCGATAAACGATGCGCACGCGGTAAAGGTCGCAATGACCAACGCGAGCCTTTATGCCTATGTCGCCGATGGTAAGAACGGGCTGCGGATTCTGCAATTGACCGACCCGGAGACGCTGCCGGAATACGCAGGGTTCAGCCCTCGGCCGCAGCCGAAACTTATTGCGAGCTTCAAGACAAAGGGTGAAGCGCTTTCGATCTCAAAAGGACTTGACCGCGACCGTGCGGTCGACGAGAGCGGTAACCAGATAGCCGTTTTTGGCCGCCGCGGAGCACGTCCGTTCAGGTTTGACGAATTGACGAAGTTGCTTCGAACCAACGACGGCACGGGTGACTTCTTCCAAGTTTCGGACGAGCCGAAAAAGCCCTCGGCGGAAAAGACGAAACCGGCAGAGCCATCAGTAGTCGCAAGGATAATCGAGCTGTTTTTGATTTTCACTCCGTTTGGTGTAGGACTTGGTCTGATCATTTCGAAGCTGAGACAACCGAAGAAAGTTTGACGACTGTGTTGTATATGATACAATATTGCAATCATAGAACATTTCTCCCATGCAATTTCTTACTGCGAAAATCTCTAAACTAGGTATCGAGTGGAATAAGAAGCCCCTTACAGAAGAGGATTTTTATTACCTCTGCGCGCGATCGGGGATAGTGGTTAAGGAGATGCCGCTTGTGACAAACGGCTTCTATTACCGCGTGCTCGGTGGCAATTACATTGCAATCGACAGTCGTCTTGAACCCCGGAAAAAGCTGTTTGTCATGTTTCACGAATTCGCTCACTTTCTTCTGCACTCGCCGGATTCAGGCGTTGCGGCTGGTTTTCACGGCGTCGGAAAGTCGCGCAACGAAACTGAGGCCGATGCGTTTGCGTTGTGCGCGTTGATTCCCAAACCCTGGATCTCGACCAAGTCGGCTCAGGAACTTATCGAGGTCGAAGGATTTACCGACAAGATGGTTCAGGAGCGCCTCGAGGTTTTTGAAAAGAATCGAATATAAATATGAGTGTGCGCTCTAGAGACAGAAAAAAGAAAGAGCCCGCGCTTACGCGTGGGCTCTCACGAACATTGGCATTCAATTCGCTATTTCAAAGGATTACCTTCCGAATCGAGGTAATGTATCGATTGTCCCCAGCCGTCGATCTCTTTGAGCCTCGGTTCGATAACGGACTTGTCGCCCACGATTAGGATCGCCATCTTGTCCGGCGTCAGATACTTATTGGCGACCCTGTTAACATCTTCAAGCGAGACCGATTGTATATTGCGGATATAATCATTGAAATAGCTGTCTGGCAGATCGTATACGACAAGGCTCGCAAGCCCCGACGAAATCTGGCCGACGGTTTCGAAACCGCCCGGAAATCGCCGGATCATGCTTTGTTTATTGTATTCCAGTTCCTTTTCAGTAACGGGGATCGTGCCGCGAATTCCGTTGATCTCTTTCATAAATTCGACCACAGATTCCTTAGTGACCGCCGTCTGAACGTCTGCGGAGGCTGAGAAAGGCCCAGGGCCGCGACGCATGCTCCAACCGGTTCGAGCGCCATAAGTGTAGCCCTTGTCTTCGCGCAAGTTCATATTCACACGCGCCGAAAATTGTCCTCCGAGAATAGAATTCATGACCGAAAGCGGGAAATAGTCGGGATTGTCACGTCCAACGCCGATCTGGCCGATCGTTACGACCGATTGGGCGGCGCCGGGCTTGTCAACAATGTAGATACCAGGCTTGTCGAATTCAGTGGCGTCAGCAAGTTTGAAGTCCGGAACATCGGCCGCCTTCCAACCCGATAATGCTTTCTCCAGCCTTTTCAAAAGGTCATTTGATCTCACATCTCCGACAACGATAAGCGTGGCATTATTCGGGCGATAGTTTGCTGTGTAAAAGTTCTCGATTTCATCCCTCGAGATGGCCTTTATTGAAGCCTCATCGCCGCCGAGCGATTTACCGTAAGGATGGCCCTTTCCGTACAAAAGGCTGTTATAAACGACATTCGCTATCGCGTTGGGATTGTCCTTACGCTGTAAGAAGCCAACGAGCGCACGTTTCCGGGTTGTCTCCAGCTCGTCAGCTGGGAATGATGGATTCGTGATGACATCCGCGTAAATCTCAAGTGCTTTGTCAAGATTTTTCGTCAGTGTCTGGATCGAAACGCTCGCCGAATCCCAGCTGGAACCGGACCCAAGGTTGGCGCCGATAGACTGCAGTTCATTTGCTATCTGGACCGCCGAGCGAGTTTTTGTGCCGTCCTCCATAAGATTTGCGGTCAGTGAAGCAAGTCCGGAGCGATCGGCCGGATCGGCCTGGCCGCCGCTGTTGACGACTAAATTCATCGAAACGATCGGAAGCTCGCCCTGATTGACGGTCCATACATTCAATCCATTGGAAAGCTTATGCTTTTCGATCGAAGGCAGAACAAGCTTTGGATCGGCTTGCGGCTTGGGAAGGTTTGCCGAATAGTCCTTCTTTTCGCCTTTTTTCGGTTCTGATGTCGACGTCGGGCGGTTAGCGGTTGTATTCCGCTGCGATGCTGACTTTTCCTTTCTGGGAACAAATTGCATCACAAAGCGGTCACCGTTCAGATATGATTTGGCAACTCGCTGAACGTCTGCCGCCGTAACCCTTCGGTAACGATCCAGGTCCGCCTGAAAACCGTTAGGATGCCCAACGTATGTTGCGTAACCGTTCATCGTGTCCGCCTTCCCGAGAACATTCTGCATTCCGAAGATCGTTTGCGATTCTATCGAATTCAACGCTCTCGCCATTTCTTCCGCGGTCGGCGGCTCGTTCTTCAGCCGCTCGATCTCGATGTTAATTTCCTTTTCGATCTCGTCGAGTGTATTGCCCGGTTTTGCCGTCGATTGAACGATCATCTTTCCGGCTTTCTCAAGCGCGTAATTGAACGCTCCTGCATCCTGAGCGATCTGTTTGCCATAAACCAGATTGCTCTGGAGCCGCGACCCGCGACCGGCCGAAAGGATGTAACTCAGAATATCGAGCGCAGGTTCGTCGGCGGAATAGGATGGCGACGAAGTCCAAACCATGTAGAGTCGCGGAAGCTGAACAGCATCCTCAAACGACTTGCGAACCTCGCCGGCTATTTTTGGCGTCGGCGGTGCGGGGCGCTTTATGCTGTCGCCGGCCTTTATCGGTCCGAAGTACTTTTCAACCCAGCGCCTGGCTTGTTTAGCATCGAAATCACCGGCTATCACAAGCGATGTATTATTCGGAACATAGTACTGGCGAAAAAATGATTTCACGTCGTCCATAGAGGCCGCGGAAAGATCCTCGAGCGAGCCGATGGTGGTCCAATGGTATGGATGATCTGCCGGGTAAATATTCGCAAAGATCTTTTCAAATGCTGTGCCATACGGTTGATTATCGTATCGCTGACGGCGCTCATTCTTCACAACGTCTCGCTGGTTGTCGAGCTTTTCCTGCGTCATGGCTTCGAGGAGGCCGCCTAGGCGATCTGCTTCCATATACAAGGCGAGCTCAAGGAAATTTGAGGGCACGACTTCATAGTAATTGGTTCTATCAGGGTTGGTCGAGCCATTGATATTGGCCCCGGCTTCCTGCAGCGGCCCGAAATAATCATCGTTATAATTCTTCGAACCCTGAAACATCATATGCTCGAAAAGATGTGCGAACCCGGTTTTGCCGACGACTTCATTTTTGGAACCGACGTGGTACCAAAGATTTACGGCCACGATCGGCGTCGATCGGTCGCGATGCATTATTACCCGCATACCGTTCTTCAGCCGGAACTCCTGGACATCAATTTTCGGCAGCTTGTCCGAATTTTGGGCTAACGTACTAGTAGTCATAATGGAAATCACGATAAGAAAAAAGGTACGGATCTTCTTAAATGGCATTTTCGGGCTCCTGGTTACTTTGAAATAGGCGAACCACCAAACCTCAGGTCCAACGCGTTCGATCGGACAAGAATTTAGCCGGGTTCTCGATGTTATGGAATTCTACGCAGCGGCCTGGATTATGTTTCAATCTTTCCGATGGCGGCTATCTTCTCGCGTTTCGAAACTACCACGCCCCCGGCCTTCTCGATGGTAATGGCGAACATTTTGGGTTTCCTCGTCTTTAGTTTCGCGTCGATCGGGATCACGGTTTCGCCGCTGCCGTCAATGTCAAAGGTGCCGCCGTCGATCGGGGTTTTTTCGTCCTGGCTCTCATCGAAGATCCAGAGCTGATAAGTGCTCTTCTCCTTATCGTTTACTGGAAGGCCTCCGAGCCGCATAAACCCTGCTTGCTTTGCGTCGCTCCAGACAACATCGCCGCTCACTGCAACGGTCGGGCCAACATTTCCCTTGATCCATAAAGCCGTGACCACATCTCCCGCGGTAGCCATCAATTCCTGTCGGCGCTTGTCAGGGTTGAGAGCACGCGAAAGTGGCTGCCGCGGTTTATCAACCACTTCGGGTGCACGAACTCTATCGGTCAAAGTAGTAAACGCGAGCGCGATGCATGCCGCGGCGGCGGCGGCCCATCCGAGCCAGCCCCACCAAGTGCTTGACCATGCTTTACCGGCCGGGTCGCCTATGTTCTGTAGATCTGGCTGATCGTTTGATCGGTACGATCCAACATAATTGTCCGAGTTCGCGATGATCCTGGCCCGCAGGTTGCCCGGTAAGCTTTCGAGCTGCCCCAAGTGAGCCAGCGCCACGCACGCGGCAGTGAACTCATAAGAATTGTCACGCTCTCCGGTACCGATCAAGCCGCGGAGCTCGGATGCTTCAGCATCGTCAATTCCATAAACGGCTTCCTGGATCAGAAGGTCGACCAGCAGTACATTTTCATCTTCGCTCATGCTGCAGCCTCGCTTGAATTCATTTCGTCGCCGAGTCCCAGTGCGTTTCTAGCCTCGATCATCCCGCGTCGGGCATGGGTTTTTACCGTGCCAAGGGGCATTCCCGTGACAGCCGCAATTTCCTGGTGTGAATATCCCTGAACGATCGATAAATAGAGGACTTGCTGCTGCTCGGGCCTTAAAGTCGTTATAACCTCCGCCACTTCTTTAGCCTCGATCGCGATAAGTGGATCTAAATTGCGACCATCACTTTGTTGCACAACGATGTCATCCAGCGAGGCTGCCGTGATCTTTCGATTCACTGTCCTGATCCGATCTATCAGCCGCCTCCTGGCGATCATCGCGATAAATGTCGTTTCGGAGGCGACTCGACTATCGTATCTACCCGCGTTCTTCCAGATATCGACAAAGATCTCCTGAACGATATCTTCTGTATCGTCAATGTTATGCAGCATCCTACGCGCAAGCGACCAGACTAGGCCGCCATAAATATCCAGACAGTCTCGGACCGCAGACTTTTCGCCCAACGCTATTCGTTTTAGAACAGACTCCGTCAAATAGTTCCCCTATGCTGCAATTAAACGCTACCGTCGGCAAATCCCAGATATTTACCGCCGCTAAGGCCGGTTGTATGCTTCTTTTTTGGAATTCGTAAATCGTTCGACATCGGATTCAGACCAATTCAGTTTCGGGTGGTGAATTTTGAAATAATGTAAACAGTGAGCAGACTCACCGTGGTGACAGCTGAGAGCAGGCAAAATTGGCAGAATGCCCCGATAACAAATGCCTGCAGATACGTCAGCCAACCGGTCACGATCGTCATAATGGCAGCCTGGACGCCAAACATCGTCCACGCGATCCGATTGCCGAACGCCGCGAGAACGGTGAGCGAAAAGGCGACGAAATAAGCGGCGACTCCAAATGCCGCGAGCGGAACGCCGCCGATGTCAGCATAGCTGCTAGTGAGAACAGTTTCGCAGCCCGCGATAATGCTGCACGGTACCGGGCCGTCGGTCATATGTTTTACCGTCAAGTATATCGAGTCGCCGAGCCCGATCAACGCGGCCACCGCGGCGGCAAGCGGCAACTTCGCGATAGAACCGGGTGCGCCGACCGAAGCGGGATCAGCGGCCATTACTTTGAATTTGCCGAGACGTTTGCAGGTACGCTGACGGCCGAAGCAGTTGCAGCCTGAATTTCGGTGTCGATGGCCCGCTTTAAACCGTCAACGGTAAGTTCGCTTGTGGCGACATTCTTGCCGTTCACAAGTACGTACGGTGTTGAGCCGACATTCAGAGCGATCCCTCGTTTGCGGTCTTGCTCGACCCGAGATTTTGCCTGCATCCCGGCCATATCATTCTGGAATTTCGTTATATCGAGGCCGATCTTTTGGGCGTATTCGACCCACAGCCGACGATAATCAGGGTTATTAC
>JBAUGL010000066.1:0-74464 GCA_049679665.1 Pyrinomonadaceae bacterium
CTTTAAGGCCATCCAATGTATTTGCAGTTGCTTTACGATTAACCTGTTGATTATTTGATCCAACGTATTTCCCGACACGCCGCAATCCAAAGTTAGGGGTTACACAAAATGCAGTTTGACACGAGAACGAGCTCGTCCTGGCAATTCGGACATCGTGGTCGCGTTGCGGTGTTTATTGACGGAAACAATTTATTTCATGCTGCCCGTTTTCATAACATCGACATTGATTACAACAAGCTTCTTCGCGTTTTGATGGGAGATGGGCGGTTGCTTCGTGCCTTCTTTTATACCGGGGTTGACGCCGGTGCGGAACGCCAGCAAGGTTTTCTGCTCTGGATGCGTCGGAATGGTTTTCGTGTTGTGCACAAGGAACTTAAGACATTTTACGATGGTACCCGGAAAGCCAATCTTGACGTCGAGATCGCGGTTGATATGCTCAGCCTCGCGGGCCGCTATGATACAGCGGTGCTCGTCTCAGGTGACGAAGATTTCGTATACGCGATAAACGCGGTGGCCTACAAAGGTTGTCGCGTTGAAGTGGCCGGATTCCGGTCAAATACGGCACCCAGGCTGATCGACGTCGCCGATTTCTTTATAGATCTGGGCGACATTGCCGAGATCATACGAAAGGACGCAACCCAAATGGGTGAATACGATGTTCCGTCGTTCGTACCACCGGAAGAAATGCCGGCGACGATCGTCAGAAACACGCGTGAGGACTTGTCGCGTCAGTCACAAGAACGGAGTTTCGAACCAAAATTCGATCCTGATGACCGTGAAGAATTGCCTGATTTCGTCCGGATAACTGACGATCGATGAAACTTTTTACGATTGAAGAAGCGGAAGGATTGTTACCCTCGATCCGTCCGAAACTAGAGGCCATCCGCGATCTCTACATTCATTTGGCGACACTTCGTGAGCCGGCAAAGGCTGCTGCTTCCGCGTCCGACCACGGAGGCGGAATGGCAGGTGGCGCCGCCTACGTCAAAACCCTCTACAATGTGGGTAAACTGACCACAGAAATTCTATCGCTTGGAATCGAACTTAAGGACTATTCCCGCGGTCTGATCGATTTTCCATCTCTCCGAAGCGGTCGCATTGTGCTCCTGTGCTGGCACTTGGACGAAGGTGATACGATCGAATGGTGGCACGAAACGGACGCGGGATTCGCCGGCCGTCAAAAATTGTAAAAATTAAGGATCGTTTCTTCCGGTTTGTTCGATCCCGAATCTTGCGAACTTTAAGTTTTCCATCTATTTAGTATTGACTACTTAAAGTGATTGCTGATATTATCACGTTGATTTTCCCAAGTCGCGCTTTTTTTGTGCATCTCCGATCATTCTAAACCTGAAAAGCCTATGAATTGCCCAGTATGTAAGCGAATTCTAGCCCCAACGTTGTCGATTTGTATGACCTGCGGCGCGATGATGAAAGATTCCGTCCGTGAAGAACTTGAGACGAAGATCGGAACAACGCCAAATCCACTGGACGCCGAGAAGTCTCCGATTCCGGTCACAGCTGCTGATGCGCCGCCGCCGCGATATGTAACGACTGAAATGAGCGTGCAGAAAACGAGTCCCACGCTGATTGATTTTCAGAACCGCAATTCGGCGATCCCCGACTGGCGACTTCAACTTCAGAATGCTGTGAGGCATCGACGCGGTAGTGCCCGTGGTGAGTCTCAGACACTTGAGGTAGCCGTTGCCGAACGTCGATCGGAGATGCGCGTCGGTGCGAATGCGCTAAAGATCAGTCAATTGACCGCTACAGAAATATCAGTTGATATGGAAACGAAGGTTGAGACGGGCGATCCGCGCGTCGAAAATGCCTTGAAGAGAATTGCTCGTTCACGTAAGGCCTTTTCGGTTGACGGGGGCAAGAGTCCGGCGGGTGAGGCAACTGCGCCTTCCCGGAGTTATCCGTTCAATATTGTTTCCAGGTCCGAAGGCGCCACAACCGTAAAGGGTAACCGTAAGGCGTCAATAAATCCCCCCGCATTGCCCCATCTGGTCAGCACAAAAACGGAAAAGTTCGATACAAACAAGCTGCCGCCGCTTGAAGACGGTTCACTGCAGTCCGTCCCTACCGAACAGGCTCCTCGACACTTAGGTGTTTTGTGCGAAGACAAAGTGCTCGACCCGATACTCGATTCGGTCCTTGGTACAACATTCAAGCCGGATACGCCGACGTCGACAACGACTGAAGTTGCGGATGCGGTTTGCTCAGAACCTGTTGTGGCCGCCGAAGTATATGATGCTGAGCCGGACGAGGCGACGGAAGCGGAGTTCGACGACCTTCCTCCATTTTCGATGCGATTTAATGCGGGCCTTTTTGATGCGATAATCGGAATTTTCGTCAGCCTACTGCTTCTGCTTCCCTTTGTGATGATGGGCGGAAACTGGTTTTCATTTTCGGGGTTCCTTGCGTTTATCCCGACGTTTGCTGTGGTAATGTTTATTTACCTAACTACATCCGTTGCATTTTTTGGTAAGACCTACGGAATGCGTATGTTCGGTTTGGAGATCGTCGATGCCGAAGAAAGCGACTACCCGACGTTTCATCAGGCGGCAGTCAGCTCATCGGTGTACCTGCTTTCGCTGGTGTTCGCTGGAGCCGGTTTTCTTACGATATTGTTTAACGAGGAAAAGCGGGCGGCGCACGATCTAATGTCCGGCACCATAGTAGTCAAGGAATTCTAGTCCTCCGATAAGATCTCAATCAAAATGGTCCAAAGCCGGCACTGCCGGGTTTGGACTTTTTGCTTTACGGCATAGACTTACTACGTGAACGAAGCTGAACTTGAGATAATCCGTGCTGAACTGAACGAGGCGCTCGCCGGCCGGAGGATCGGGAAGTTGATCGCACTGTCGCGGAATGAATTTGTAATTGATCTTCGCCTTGCCGATTCGAGGTTTCTCTATGTCAGTGCTGAACCCGGATCGCCGCGTGTGTATCTCATCGAACGCCGATTCAAAGACCTAGAGAAGAACTCGGTCAATCCCACAGCTTTTCACCAGGCTATTCGGAGACGGCTAACCGGCGCCCACGTTGATGCCGTTATCAAGATCCCGGATGAGCGTGTGCTGAAGATCGAGGTTACCGCCGTTACGGACCTTGGCGACGCAGAGCGGCTCTGTTTGATCGTCCAACTCACCGGCCGATCTGCAAATATCTTTCTTCTCGACGGGGCCGAATTGATTCTCGTCGCGATGCGAAACACCCACGGCGAAGGGCAAAATATCGGTGACAAGTATGCTCCGCCCGAAATAATCGGCAGCGTGGCCAGGCGATTCGAACCCTCTAGCAGGTTCGAAGTTCCCAGCCCAGGCACGAGTCTTTCGTCTCTTCTCGACCGGCATTACCTCGCATTGGACTTGGAAAGACGGTTCCAATCGCGGGCAGCCGCTGAGCGAAAAAGGATCCACGATGCCCTTCGCAAGCGCGAAAAGCTCTCGGACACATTGAAAAGTGATCTCGCTGGGCACGGCGAACCCGAAGAATGGAAATGGCGAGGCGACCTGGTCCTCGCGAATCTCTCAACCGCAGAGCGTGATGGAGATCGCGTCTTGGTTCGAGATTATTTTGCGGTAGATCTGCCGATGGTCGAACTCCGAGGAGACACCGGGCTTTCGCTTACCGAGATTGCCGAGTCGTTTTTTCGACGCTATACGAAGGCGCGAAACGCAAAGTTAGAGATATCGAAACGGATCGAAGTCCTCGAGTCCGAGATCAATCACCTGAGGTTAGAAGCTGATCGGATCGAAGCTTCCATAGAGGCGCGTGAACCTTCGCTTTTGGCCGATTCCGTCGATCAGCCCGATGTTCAAGCACGGAGATCGCACAAGAAAACGGCTGGCCCGTACGCTGGCGCCCGGCAATTCTTTTCTTCTGAGGGATTCGAAATACTCGTCGGCAAAAAGGCAAAGGACAACGATTATCTAACGTTTCGCGTCGCGAAATCACTTGATACTTGGCTGCATGCCGCCGACTATCCAGGGTCACACGTAGTTATTCGCAATCCGAACCGCGCCGAGATCCCGCAAAAAACGCTTCTCGAAGCCGCCGAACTCGCGGCATTCTACAGCACAGCCAGATCTCAGCCCAAAGCAGCTGTAAACTATACGCAGAAAAAATTTGTAAATAAGCCGCGAGGCGCAGCGCCCGGCCTCGTTAGCCTATCGAGTTTCAAGACAATACTTGTCGAACCGAAGGTCTCGACGGCTCAGTGATAGGTGACCTTCGACACTCCGACGCGGGATGGAGATCATTGAAGTATAAGGGTTAGTTCAGCGGCCAACCTGCACTGATTCTTGAAGTACCAAAAAAAGAAAGCGCTATTCGGAAACGACCTCTGCGACGAGAGCTTTCATATGTTCGATATCCTTGGGATTTGCGCCGCGGAAAACGCCACGCAAGTGTCCCTCACGATCGACAATAAAGCTCTGTGGAATACCGCCGAAACGGCTGATCTTTACGAGTTCGTTCTGTGTCGCAGAATCGATCCATACGAGCGGATAGTTTAACTTCATATCCGCGGCAAATTTCTCGATTTGAGCTATAGGTTCATTATCCGTGTTCAGGCCAATGACTTCAAAGCCTTTATCTTGATGCTGTTCATGCATTTGAACAAGTGAGGGCATTTCAGCACGGCACGGCCCGCACCACGTCGCCCACATATTGAGAAGGATAACTTTTCCTTTCTTGTCATTGATCGTAAACGTCGAGCCGTCAAGATTTTTCAACGAGGCCGTTGCCACCGCGGACGCTATTGGCGGGTATTCAGATGACTTCGATTTCCGGGCAGCGCCCGCGGAGGTATCTGATGCCGGCCCCTCGGTGCTGGATAGCGAGTCCGAAGATTGCTGTGAATTCGCCGTGTCCGAACAAGCCGTTAGCGCCGAAAACGCCATGGAAAATACGACGAATAAAACTAGGTTCGAAAATATTGCTCTCATCATTCTTGTATAATTATTGCACATCCTGCAGCCGCAAGACTATTAGCGTAACTGACGCCAATATACAAAACATCAGAATCAACACGATCTGATTCAAAACCTCGTGCATCCACGGATGGAGGAATGAAATGTAGTGGCTAAGGTCGGCAGGTATCTCTTTCGCGGGCGAGATGGGTGGTGGTTCTTCGGGACGCGGGATCGCCGGATTCGCGCCGCTCCTTAATTCGGTGTCATATCGGCGAAATTGCTCCTCGGCATCTCGTTTGAAACTTTCAAAATTCGATCGAGCTTCGTCTACGGACTTCTGATTTTCCGATGCGATGAATCTAAATAGCCCCAGGCCGCCTGTCTTTCCCCGCGGATCAGCCCCTTCCGGTTCCAGTGTGTCTAGCGTCGAGAAGCGCTTTATGGTGTCGAAGGACCACGCCGCCGGCATTGCGAGCCCGGCTACCCTGCTCAATCCCGACGGAACACCCATGAGTCCGCCGAAGAGTATTTGCGGGATCAATATCAACGGAACAAGGCTAGTCGCCATTTGTTGCGTATTTACAAGCGCTGAGATAAGAAGCCCGAGCGCAATGCCGACACTCGCCGTCAGGAGCATCGCCCACAATTGCGGCATTCCCAGCATCTCGCCGGGCATCCGCATCAAACCCGTTAGATCAAAAAACTTCAGCGGAATGAAGAGTAACAGGCACTGCAGGGTAACGATCGTGCCGATCACAACGAGCTTTGAAGCGAGGTATGGCACCACGCCCAAATTGACCATTCGCTCGCGTTGATAGATCGGACGTTCCCGAATTACCTCTCGCGCCGACACGCTAGTCCCGAACCAAAACGCGGTAAGCGACAAAACAAAGTATACAAAGTCGCGCGGCTGATCATTCTCGACCACCAGATAAGTCATCAATGCGATGATCGGAGCCTGTGCGAAAAGAATAAAAAGGTTGAGCTTATCGCGAAACAGTATTTCCAGATAACGCCTCGAAAGCGTCATCGTCTGCCGAACCGTACCGAAAATACCCAACCGCCTTTTCTTGTGGATCGCGGTCGCTTCGAGCCCTATGAGCTCCTTCAATGGTTCTGCAATGTATTCGTGATAATACGGGGTCGCAATAAATTTCTGCTTCCATTGCTCCGCGGATACCAACGAATTCTCAATTGCAACTTTTCCTTCGCTTACTGCAGGCAATTCGATCGGGTCTTCCAGGCGATCATAAAGATCCGCGAAAGTGGCCGCATCGAAATGTGACAATGCTTCATCGGGCTTTCCATAGAACACCAGCTTTCCGTTCATCAGCACCACGACCTTATCGAACAACCGCAAATTCTCCATCGTGTGCGTTGTCATTATTACGGTTCGGCCAGATTCCGCGATCTGGTGGAATAACTGCATTATCCGTTCCGCCGCAGCCGGATCGAGTCCTGATGTGGGCTCATCCAGAAATATGACTGACGGCCGCGTGATAAGCTCAACCCCGATTGAAACTCGCTTTCTCTGGCCGCCGGAGAGCTGTTCGATCCGCATTCCACGCTGGTCACGGAGGCCCGTCACGTCGAGCACTTCATCAATGCTACGGTTGATCTCCGCCGTTGAAACGTCGCGTGAGAGCCTTAGTCGCGCGACATAATACAATGCACTATGAACCGTGAGTTCACGGTGTATTACGTCGTCCTGTGGTACATATCCTATCGCCTGTTTGAGTGAATCGATATATCGATATAGATCACGATTGTTTACCAATACGTTTCCGCTACCGGTGGGACGCATCCCGCTCATCGCATCCATCAGAGTCGATTTTCCAGCACCCGAGGGTCCCAATATGCCAACGAATTCGTTGGGCTGAATCGAGAGCGAAACATCATCGAGCAGGCGAAGAGTACCCCCACTCGCTCGGCTCTTTACGACCTTTGTAATTCTTACGGCATCGATTCTCGTTTTCGCGCGAGTATCGAACACGCCGATGTGCCCGGACTGGTCTATCTGCAGCAGAAATGAACCGATGTGAACGAAATCGCGCGGATTGATGACGGATCGAGAGATGCGTTTGCCGTTCACGTAAACGCCGTTAGTGGAGTTTAGGTCATCGATCACTACGTCCGAGCCATTCTTGGTCAAGCGTGCGTGGCGGTTCGAGATCTGCAGGCCGTCGAGCCGAATATCACATGTACCGTCGCGGCCAATAAGAAGTGCATTCTTATTGCCGAATCCAAGCGTCATCAGGAGTTGAGGTTTGATTTCCGTTGTGATTCGACGGTGCTCCTTGTCGAGCTTTATGACCATCGTCTTGGATATCATTTCCTCAAACCGGTCGGCTGATACAGATAGCTGGCTGCTCTCAACAGCTCGCTGACCCGCGCGACTCGCTCCCTTTGGCGCCGGCTGCAGCGGAGATTTGAACCGGAGCACTGGCCCGCCGTATCCGAGTTGTATCTCATCGCCGTCATACAAGGGGGTCGGCGTCACGATCCGCTGTCCGTTAATCAGGGTTCCGTTGAAACTGTTGTTGTCGTACACCAAATACCGATCACTGTCCCTACGAATCTCGGCGTGCTTTCGCGAGACCATCACATCGGATGACTCAAAATTGATCTCACAGACGCCGTCGCGCCCCATAAACACGCTCGGGCTCTCCAGTTTGAACGGTTGAATTCCCATCGAACTGGGCAATTCCAGGACTGCAACGTCCGGACCACCCGCGGCGTGCGAATTCAGTGTAGAACTTTGAGCAACAGGTTCGCTCGGCGATGGCGCCGGAGCAGCGTTTATTTCCGAGGGTAATTCGAACCACACTACGTTCAAGATCGGGCCGTTTGTGCCGAATCGTATTTGATCACCGACGCTAAGCGTCGTCGTCGAACCTAATAGGCGGGTTTCATTGAGAAACGTGCCAAAGCTCGAATTCTGGTCAGCGATGACCCACAAGCCATCGTGCCACCTCAATTCGGCATGTTTCCTGGAAACCATTGGGAAATGAGCGCCGTCGAAAATCACATCGCATTCTGCGGCTTCGCGGCCGATCACGATAACGGCTTTACTGAAGGCGCGTTCGGTCGACCGGCCCTCGTAAACTTTTTCAGCTAGGACTATGTTCATTTCAAACGAAAAGGCGTAGGAAAACCCCTACGCCCTTGAAAACAACATCGACTTCGCGACCTAGTTCGAGGTAACGAGCCGGAAACCGAGCCCGGGGCTTCGTGTACTAGCCTTCAGGTCCGCGCGAAATGTCGAATTTATAGCATTATCGCCGGTCGACTTGTATATCGCCCCGCCGCCGCGCACCATGTAAAATGGCTCCTTAGAATCCGCACGCTCCTGTGCGGTATTTCCTGGATATAGGGTCGCATCCGAGCTCGTCCATTCAAACACATTCCCGATAAGGTCCTGAACACCCCAATCATTCGGACATGATTTGGTACCAACCTTTGCGGGTTCATTCTGCCCAGTATCAAGTACCGCACATTTGCCATCAAATGTGTCGCCCCATGGATAGAGATCGTTCTTGTTTCCGTTGCGCGCAGCAAACTCCCATTCTTTTTCGGTCGGCAGGCGATATTCCACAGAGTCTCGCTTTGATCGCCAGACAATAAACGCCCTAATATCCTCTACATTGACATAACGGACAGGGAGAAGTTCCTGACCCGCGATCGGTTTATCGTTCTCCCAGTGCGCAAGAAACTTCTCAACGTCCGCAGGCGAGTAGCCGGACTCTTTCATGAATTCAAAAAACTCACCATTTGTTACTTCTGTGGTATCCATTCGGAACGGCGACACTTCAGCCGTATGCTCTGGCCGCGCATTCTGCGGGCCCTCGTTTCGTCCCATTCTGAATGATCCGCCAGGTATGAGGATCAATTCAGGCTTGAACTGCGAAACCGCCGGCGTTTCAACCACGTTCGGCGTTGGTGTCGGTTTTTCGCCGCCGATATATCCAGTAACGTAAGCGCCCCCGATACCGGCGACAGCAAGCGCGACTAAACCCAGCACGCTCGTTAAGGTGATCGCTAAGGGCGAAAATATCGACTTTTTCGGCGCCTCCGATTCGACCAATTGAGCTTGGTTTCCTGTTTGCCAATTTGCCTGCGACGTTTCGACCGCCGACGGATGCGACCGGTGCGTCTGTTGATATTGTGTTGCCGCCTCCAGCATTGTTTCCGGAGCAGGTATCGCCCCGGTCGTTGCCGGTTTTGGAATCGCTGGCATCGATGGATACGATACATCACCTTCATTTCGAAGTTGTGCCATCACCTCCTGAGGTTGACCGTCGCAAACAACATCGCCCTGCCAATCCCTAAAGCCTGGGTGGCTGATCCGAAGGTGGTGGTTGCCGCTCTGGATACCTTCGAGCAGCAGCCAGCCGTTATCCCGAGTCTCACCAACGTGCACGTTATCGACAAAAACCCGCGATACTGGCGGGTGTGTACGGATCCGCAGCGACGATACTGGCAAGGCAGTACCCGTCGTGTGCAGGCCCGCAGGCGAAACCGCCTCGACAAATTCCCGGACAAGCGCTTCAACTGATGGTGTTCGCGTCGACTGGTCCTTATGAAGCGTATGACGGACGACCTCTTCAACTTCGGGAGGCATTCGGATACCGTATTCGGCAAATGTCGGCGGCGGGTCGCTAATGTGCTTTTTCATTATCGCCGGAATGGACGATCCCTTGAATGGGACGTCGCCGGCCAGCATCTGAAATAGCATCACGCCGATCGAATAGACATCTGAACGCGAATCCGGATCATCGTCGGCCCATTGTTCAGGCGCCATATAATACGGCGAACCCATTAATCCAGTAGTTTGCGCTTGTATGAAAGAGCCAAGCAGCTCACCCGATTTTATTTTCGCGAGGCCAAAATCGAGTATCTTTACCGCATGCGATATATCGGGTTTGTCCCGGCAGATCATTACATTCAGCGGCTTTAGGTCGCGGTGGACAATTCCCTGGTGATGGGCGGCTCCAACACCGGCACATATAGCCGACGTCAACTCCAAGGCCCGTTCGGGCGAAAGGGCGCCCTCACGGGTCAACAGATCGTGGAGAGACTCGCCATCCACGTACTCCATTACAAGAAATGGAATATTACCGTCGATCACGCCATAATCGGACACGCCAACAACGTTTTGATGTCGGATTGCGGCCGCCGCTAGCGCTTCCTGCCGAAACCGTGTTACAAGCTGCGGATCGTTGCCGACGAGATCCGGGAGTATTATCTTTATCGCATGAAGGGTTTTTAGGTAAGCATGACGTGACCGATACACGATCCCCATGCCGCCTTGACCGATGCGCGACTCCAGATGATACTTTCCCTCAAGGACCGGCTCGCCGTTGAGCGTGTGCACCGTTGGCATTCCGTCATTCGGGCAAGGATTGACGTCATCGGAAAAGCAATTTTTACAAAGCTGACACTCTCTCATTATTGTTTCAGACCTGCCCCGGTGCACTTCTGGAGTTCAAACACATAATACTTAGACAATTTTATTGCGGCATTTTTGCAACTTTTCTTCTAATTGATTTTAGTTTTTTTACGTATTTCAAGCAAGCATAAACGTTACGGGCCCATTAAGAATCGGCTCAAGATACCGCGCCGGGAACTATTCCGCGCTCGACGCTGTTACCCTTTTAATACAATATTTATGAGCCGTCGCGGAACTATGATCACCTTGGCTACGTCACGTCCTTCGATGTATTCCCTTACCTTTTCGTCAGCAAACGCCATTTCACGAAGATCCTCGTTCGGCGTCTCAACGCCGGCATAAATGCGCGAACGTAGTTTTCCATTTATCTGGACTGGAAACTCGATCTCGTCGGCAGCAGCAAGATCCTCGCGATATTCGGGAAAACGAGCGTGGTTGGCGAGCATTCCGTCATGGTTCCCTATGATGACAGCGTAGATCTCCTCCGAAATATGCGGGGCAAACGGTGCAAGCATCAGGACAAGGCTTGTAACGGCTTCTTTTATCGCAAGTCTGTCTTCGTCAGTCGCGTCGACAGGTTCTACCTTGATATTGTAAAGCGCGTTGCAAAGTTCCATAAGTGCCGCAACCGGCGTATTAAACTGAAGTGATTCAAGATTCTCCTCGATCCGTTTGATGGTTTGGTGCGTTTTTTGCCGCAGATTCCTTGCCGATTCTCCGGACGGACGGTCGGCCATTTCACTAAAACCTGCTGCGGATCCGACCGAGTCCCGCCATTTCCAAACGAATCGCCAGACACGCTGCAGAAATCGAACGGCTCCCTCGATCCCAGCTTCGTTCCAAACCAGTTCATTCTCGACCGGGGCAGCGAAAAGTATGAACAGGCGAGTAGCATCGGCTCCATAGATCTCGACCATTTCGTCAGGATCGACGCCATTGCCCTTTGATTTCGACATTCGCTCGATCGCAAACTTCAGCGGCTGGCCCGCCGACGAAACCGCGTGGACGATCTTTCCTTTAGCATCTCGCTCGACCGTCACGTCGACCGGCGAATGATAGACCCGCTTGCCCGACTCATCTGAAAAAAACGTCTCGCCTACGACCATCCCCTGTGTCAGCAGCCGCTTTATGGGCTCATCGAACTTAACGAGCCCGAGTTCCTGCATTACTTTCGTCCAAAAACGAGTGTAGATCAGGTGCATCACGGCGTGGTCGTCGCCGCCTATATACTGATCGACCGGTGTCCAGTATTCGGCGATCTCCGGCTCAAAGGGCAACGCAGAATTATGCGGATCGGTGTATCTGAAATAGTACCAGCATGAGTCCACGAAGGTATCCATCGTGTCCGTTTCACGTTTTGCATCGCCTCCGCAATCCGGACAAACCGCATTATAAAACTCCGGAACCTTCGCCAATGGCGATTCACCGGTGCCGGTAAGCGGAGCCGTGTCGGGCAATTCGACCGGAAGGTTTTCGTATTTTTCGGGGATAATGCCGCACTTGTCGCAATAAAGGATAGGTATCGGTGATCCCCAATACCGCTGACGAGATATGCCCCAATCACGAAGGCGATAAGTCGTTGCCGCTTCACCAAAGCCTTTCGTCTCAACGAATTCCGTCATTTCGGCGATCGCGTCTTCGCTTGTTTTTCCGTTCCAATTATCCGAATTTACCAGATTGCCGTACCCGGTAAACGCCTGCTCCGGCGCTACGGCTTGCGTCACGTGAGGGTTTTCGATGAGGTGCGATTCTGCGATGACTTGCCGGATCGGCAAGCTGAAGGTCTTTGCGAACTCAAAATCGCGTTCATCGTGGGCAGGAACGCTCATCACGGCTCCAGTGCCGTATTCCATCATCACGTAATTCCCAACCCAAACCGATATAACTTCTCCGCTAAAGGGGTTTAGGGCCTTTAGGCCAGTGTCGATACCATCCTTTTCAATCTCTTTCTCACGATCCGCGGGCTTTAGTTTTTCGGCCCGCATATGTTCGATCTTTTTGATCACCGTCTGCGGAAAAGCCTGCAAATTGTTGTTAATGATCGGGTGTTCAGCGGCGACAACGATAGCGTTGGCCCCGTAAATCGTATCGATCCGCGTCGTAAATACCCGAACCCGTTCCGAGTCCCCTTCGATCTCGAAATCCACGAAGGCTCCCCGTGAACGACCGATCCAATCCCGCTGTCGCTTTAGAACGTTATCGGGCCAGCCTGTCTCGATCTTGGAAGCGCCGTCTAATAATCGATCTGCGAAAGCAGTCGTCTTCAGAAACCACTGTTCCAGATCTTTTTTCGTCACCGGATTTCCGCATCGCCAACATAAGCCGCCACTTGCCTGTTCGTTCGAAAGGGTCGCCTGGTCGGTTTCGCACCAATTTACCTGCGTCATCCTTTTGTATGCGAGGCCCTTCTCGTACATCTTCAGGAAAAACCACTGGTCGAATTTGTAGTATTCCGGCCGGTGCGCGTACATCTGCCGCCGCCAATCATAGCTGAGTCCGAGGCGTTCGAGTTGACCGCGCATTGTTTGAATATTATTCTCGGTCCATTCCTTCGGATTGACACCGCGTTTGACCGCAGCGTCCTCGGCGGGCTGACCAAACGAATCCCATCCGATCGGATGCAGGACGTTGAAGCCTCGCAGTCTTTTGTACCACGCCACGACGTCGCCGACTGAATAGTTCCGCACGTGCCCCATATGGAGATTACCCGAGGGATATGGGAGCATTTCCAACTGGTAAAACTTCGGAGCCAAACCGTCCACTTCGGCCTCGAAAACACCGCTCGCGGCCCATTTCTTTTGCCACTTTTCTTCAATTAGCTTTGCGAAATACTTCTCGTCCATATTTGCCGTCAATTCAACGATGCTATCTCGATTGCCGATAACTAGTGTATTTTAGCGGATACGCTATACCCTTCCAATTCCTCAAAAACGTCCGTTTGTAATCTGGGTTAGAGTGACGCCACGCACGATATGAATTCTCATGCTGCTGGCTAGCTAAGGGCGAGATAGTATCGGCCTGTGATCATTTTTCAAGTTTACGGCAACGTCTGTCCCATGTCCACAGTTTCATTGTTATTTACAGCAAATTTCCTTTGATTTCTGCAAAGTCTTTGTGATATTCTGACAAAACCTTTTCCGTTAGGAGAATTACCAACGAGAATCTTGATGACAAGAAAAAACGTTTTGCGGATGGTCGATACATAAAGCATTGAGGTGCGGTTTGACTGTCTGCCGAAAAGGTAAGGAGGCAGTAATGATGGTCAACCGAATCGACGCACGAATCTCTGACGAAAAAGATAGACTCAACGAGAACGATACCGCCGCCGTATTGACGTACATAAGCGATCTCAAATCAACCCGAAGACCGACGTCAAAGGACAACACATTAAACGACGACCTGATCATGTATTTATCGGACGCGTACGAGAACAAACGCGACCGGCAGGTTGCGGAATGGGAGCGGCTGCGAAGGGTCAACGTACAGCGGGCCATGTGAAATTGTTCCCCGTTTTTGAATGGATAAAGGGAAAACGCTCGATGCGTTATTCCCTTTTGTTCTTTATTGCGGCGCTGGTACCGTTCAATCCATCTGTCAGCGCCCAGGGACGTTTCGAAACTTTGGCAATAAATCTACTCCGCGGCGACACCGAAACAAAACGGGACGCACTATTCCAAATAAGAAATCTTAGATCAGCGAAGGCGTCGCTGCTTGCCGTCCCGGCACTATCCGATAGCGAAGAGATAGTCCGTGCGACAGCCGTCTCTTCCGTGGTTTTTCTGGAGAAGCAGGAATCGGCGCGGCTGTTGATCCCATTGCTTGCTGATAAAGCGCCGTTTGTCCGTCGTGAATGCGCGTTTGCGCTCGGCAGTGTCGGTTCGGCCGCCGCAACCACTCCGTTGATCGCAACGATGCAGCATGATAAAGACCCGGAGGTGCGATCCGCCGCTGCCGTTGCACTTGGGAAGCTTGGCGATGCGAACGCAGTCGACGCGCTGCTTCGCGTATTGCAGAAAAAACCGAACGAGGAAACCGAGTTTATTCGCCGAGCCGCGGCGCGATCGATAGGCCAAATTGCCCAGATCATTCATAGACATCGGATCGAGGTCGTCACGCCTCAGAACTTTTTGCCGCGCGAATACAAGTTGCTCGAAGTCCCGAAATTTGAGGAACTGTCGCTACGATACCCCCAATTCCGCGAGGCGGGACGAGCACTCTCGAGCCTGCTAAAAGATAAGCGCGAATCAGATGACACTCGCCGGGAGGCTGCGTTTTCATTAGGCGCTATTGGCGGCGGATCGGAGATCGAGTCGCTGAAAACAAACTTGAATAGCACCGACCCGTTCCTTGCCGAGATCTGTGAAGAAGCGATGGAGAAAGTCGCTGCCGCGTACGATCCCCGATAACACTTTTCTTTCACTTTCGACGAAAGTTTGGTTTAATTGAAATCGTGCTTGCCAAACCTAAAACGGTTTACTCTGAGGACCTATCGGCGAGATTCGCTTCGGTTCGTTCGTTTACCGAATCTCTTTGTGAACCACTTGAAACCGAGGACTATATCCCCCAGCCCATCGCCGATGTGTCACCCGTTAAATGGAATATCGCCCACACAACCTGGTTCTTTGAGGAGATGATTCTCAAGAATTTCGTTCCGAAATATTCTGAATACAATAAGGATTTCGGATTCCTGTTCAATAGCTACTACAATTCGATCGGCGAGCGCACACAGCGAGCCAATCGGGGCGATCTTAGCCGTCCCACGGTACGTGAGGTCTTCGCCTACAGGCATTTTGTGGACAAAGCGATGCTCGAATTCCTTTCCGGAGAGATTCCGGAGGGAGTTCGCGATTTGGTTGAACTAGGCCTGAACCACGAACAGCAGCATCAGGAACTTCTGGTTGCCGACCTGAAGTATATGCTTAGCATGAACCCGCTTTTTCCGGCATATCGGGAAAATTACGCCCCGGTGGAGGTAGCTGGATCCGGAATCGAGAACTTCATCGAGATGCCGGCCGGACAATACGGCATCGGCCATGAAGGAGACACATTCAGCTTTGATAATGAACTTCAGCGACACACGGTTCACCTCGAAGATTTCACGATCTGTTCACAACTTGTAACGAACCGGCAGTACCTCGAGTTTGTCTCAGATGGCGGCTACCGAAACGCGGATCTTTGGCACTCCGACGGGTGGGATTGGGTAACATCGAATCGGATCGAATCTCCGAACTACTGGCACAATAAGGACGGACAATTGCGACATTTTACGCTCGGCGGGTTACGCAGAATGTGGCCCGAGGCGCCCGTCTGTCACATTTCCTGGTATGAAGCATCAGCATTCGCCGCATGGATCGGAGGTCGTCTGCCTACGGAATTCGAGTGGGAGGCGGCCAGCAGCTTGTTCGAATGGGGCCTTCGCTGGGAGTGGACGAACAGTGCATATCTGCCGTATCCAGGGTACCGCAAACCTGCTGGGGCCGTCGGCGAGTATAACGGCAAGTTTATGGTCAACCAGATGGTCCTGAGAGGTGCCTCAGTCGTCACGCCCCCGAGCCACAGCCGAAAAACCTATCGTAATTTTTTTCAACCAAACGTTTGGTGGCAGTTTAGCGGCATTCGACTAGCCCGTTGAATATCATGGAAGGTTCCGCAGGTACAGAATTACACAAATTTGCCGATGACGTACGACGTGGCTTGACGAGCTCGCCGAAGTACTTGTCCTCGAGATATTTCTACGACGACGAAGGCTCACGACTATTCCAGCAAATAATGAAGCTCCCGGAATATTATCTGACCGCCGCGGAAATCGACATATTCACGTCGCAGGCCGGCGAAATACTGGATGCATTTTTCGATGGCGAAAGCGCATTCGATCTAATTGAACTTGGCGCCGGTGACGGTACGAAAACCGCGATTCTGATACGTCATTTGCTTCATAATACTGTCGATTTGACCTACGCGCCGATAGATATTTCCCGCGAAGCATTGGACCACCTTACCGAAACATTCCGCTCCGAGTTTCCCAGGCTCCGTCTGAAACCCAGGCATGGTGACTACCTTCAAGTACTTGGATCCCTTAAGAACGATTCCGTCAGAAAAAAGATCGTAATGTTTCTCGGCTCAAACATCGGCAACTTCCGCCGAGAGCAGGCTCTTGATTTTTTTCGAAACTTGCGTTCGGCCATGAACGAATCCGATCGATTGTTCATTGGGTTCGATCTCCAAAAAGATCCTCAAATAATTCTTGATGCCTACGATGACGCAGGAGGCGTGACAGCCGAGTTCAACCTAAATCTGCTCAGCCGTATTAATCGCGAGATCGGCGCTGATTTTGATGTCGACGAATTCTCGCATTATGCAATTTATCATCCGCTGGAATGTGCAGCCCGGAGCTTTCTTGTCAGTCGCAAGCGTCAGACGGTAGATATTTCCTCACTTGGAATGAAGGTCGAATTCGAACCGTGGGAAGCGATATTTATGGAGATATCACAGAAATACAGCCTTCCGATGATCGAGGACATGGCCCAGGAATGCGGATTTACGGTAATGAAGAGTTTCTTTGACAGTCGTAATTTTTATACTGATTCACTTTGGCGGCCGATCTGAGCGCCATGCAACTGACGATACTTCGTTACGACACGATCGATTCAACAAACACTGAGGCCCTTCGTCAGGCCCGTCTAGGCGCTGCTGAAGGCCTGGTCATACTAGCCGCTGAACAAACCGGCGGCCGCGGACGGCTCGGCCGAACGTGGGTTTCCACAAAGGATGCGGGATTGTATTTCAGTGTAATTCTTCGTCCTCGATTTGAGATTCAGTATTTTCCCCTGATCACCCTTATGGCTGGCGTCAGCGTTCACGAAGCAATTGAAGGGTTTGGCTTGAATCCCGATCTCAAATGGGTCAACGATGTGCTTGTCGGCGGCAAGAAGATCTCGGGGATACTAGCTGAGGCGACCGAGACACCAAGTGGAACAGCGGTGATTGTAGGGATCGGAGTGAATTTGAGATCTTTCGGATACCCGCCCGAGATCGTCGGCACAGCTACTTCGATCGAGCACGAATTAGGAACAGTATTGGACGCCGAAGCCGTCCTAGAGCATCTCACGAAAAGAATGATCAAAAATTGGAACACATTGAATCTCTCTGACGGCCCTGAACAAATAAGGCAAAACTGGACAAATCGGTCGTCGTACGCGTACGGCAAACGCGTTGTAGCCGTTACAGATGAGGGTAAAGTGAACGGAACTACCAATGGAATAGAATCTGACGGGGCGTTGAGAATAACTTTGGACGACGGAACGATACGCGTGATCCGCGCCGGTGATGTCGAGATGGTGAGAGCGGCGTAGTGACCACGATACGCAGCCGAATTGAACTTTGCTGCCTAAACGTGTAGTTTGTATTTAACCTATGAGCAATGAATTTGGGTTCGAACCGGAATTTGATTTCGACGAAGATTTTAACGATGAGTTGGACGGGTTCGACGATTTCGACGCCGAACTGGACGAAGTTCTCGTTCGTACCGCCGTATTACATAAGAACGATATGGTCGCCCTCCTGTGCATAAAGAGTGCCACGGCTGGTGCTGCGATCTGTCGAGTCGACCCGCGTGAGTCACAGCCCGCGGTACAACTATACAACGACCCCTCCAAGGCCCTCGAATGGTTCACGAAAAGTCTCCGCACGAGTCGCGAGAACGGTTGGAACGTCGTCTATGACGGCCTTCCGCTACAAGGTTAACTTGCTGCGAAAATTCACCTTGCATGTTGCTAGTGATCGACATCGGAAATACCTCGACTAAGTTCGGTGTTTACGACGGCAGCCGACTCCTTTCCAAATTCGCAATACCTACACAGCGCAACGGTTATGCCGATGATATAGGGGCTGCGATCAAGAGCAACATCGAAATTCCGATTGACGCCGCAGTTTCTTCGTCCGTGGTCCCGGAAGCCGAAATCCTTATAAATGAAATCCTTCGGAACGGGTTCGGCATCGAGCCTGTCTCGATCGATCATAACTTCAAAGTCGGATTGAAGATCTTGTACGATCCGCCTGATGCGGTCGGCGCTGACCGGCTGGTTGCCGCCGCTTCCGCGGCCGAAAAATATGGGGCGCCGTGCGTTGTTTGTGATTTCGGCACGGCAACAACGATCGATGCGGTCAATTCGGCAGCCGAGTACCTCGGCGGTGCTATTTCGCCCGGCATGAACACCATGGCGGACGCCCTTCATCTTAAGGCATCGAAGCTCCCCCGTGTTGAGATCGCAAAACCAGATAAGGTGATCGGAAATTCCACGATCGGCTCTATACGATCAGGAATTTTTTTTGGTTATATAGGGTTGGTCGAAGGTATGGTGTCACGAATGGCGATCGAACTCGGCGGCGATCCGAGAGTCGTCGCAACGGGCGGATTTTCCGGGTTAATTTCAAGCGCAACGAATATCATAGACGTCGTCGACGAGGATCTGATCATTGACGGGCTTGCGAGTCTTTACTTAAAGCACAGCGCCGGACGAAACAAGCCCTAACCTGCCGTCGCCAGAAACTTCGGCGCTCGCCTTGCCTTTGTTGTCTGTTCAAATGAATACGCTATCTTTAACAAGATGCCCTCGGAATAGGCTCGACCGAAGAACGATATCCCTATCGGCAATTCCATTACGAAACCGGCCGGCACGGTGATATTAGGGTATCCGGCAACCGCGGCCAATGACGAACTTGAGACATAATTGCCACCGCAATCGCCGCTAACAAGATCGGTCATCCATGCAGGTGCGTTCGACGGGGCCGCGATCGCGTCGATTCCATGATCATTCATTACGTTGTCGATGCCTTTCTTCCTCGACAGCGATCCGCATTTCTTAAGTGCCTGAAGGTACGGGCGCGACGTAAGCGGGCCTTTCTTGGCCGCCTGTTCAAATATCTCCTGCTTGAAATAGGGCATTTCCTTCGCCGCGTTGTCTTTATTGAACTGAATTAGTTCGTCAAGTGTCGCATACTTCGATCCCCTAACTTTCAAATACCTCTCGAGACCGTCTTTGAATTCGTATAGAAGCACCTCGAATTCCGATGAACCGAATTTACCGAGCGTGGGGATCTTAACGTCGATCAGCGTCGCACCCGCGTTTTTCATTGCCTCCAAAGCAGCGTTCATCACAGCGTCAACTTCCGGGCGCTTACCCCAAAAGTCCCGTGCGACCCCGATCTTTGCACCTTTTAGCCCGTCGGCGATCAAAAACTTTTCATAGTCGTTTCGGATCGACGATCGATTTCGCGCAGTTGCCTTGTCCAGTGGATCGGCAGCGGTAATTGCTGACAAGAGTGCGGCCGCGTCCGCGACGGTCCTGGTCATCGGTCCGGCGGTATCTTGTGTATGGGAAATGGGAATGATGCCGCTTCGTGAGATCAGACCAACCGTCGGCTTCAACCCGACGATTCCCGAGATCGAAGAAGGGCACACGATCGAGCCATCAGTTTCGGTCCCGACACCAACCGCGGCGAGGTTTGCCGCAATAGCGGCAGCGGTTCCCGATGATGACCCGCACGGGTTGCGGTCAAGGATGTACGGGCTCCGCGTCTGGCCGCCGCGGGCTGACCACCCGCTCGACGATCCCGAGGATCGAAAATTGGCCCATTCGCTGAGATTCGTTTTTGCGAGAATTATCGCTCCCGCATTCCTAAGCTGTTCGACCAAGAATGCGTCACGGGTTGGCAGAGGAGCATCGAGGAGTGCAAGGCTCCCAGCAGTCGTCTTCATTCGGTCGGCTGTATCGATATTGTCCTTGATCACAACCGGTATGCCGTGCAATTTACCTCGAAGGCGGCCCGTCGCGCGCTCGGCGTCCATCTTTTCGGCGATCATCAACGCGTCCGGATTGGTTTCTACGATCGAATGTAGATCCTTGTCAATCGCCTTGATCGAATCTAAATACGACTCGACGATTCGAACTGAGGTAAGTTCTCCGGAAGCCATTAGCGCTTGCAGATCACTGATGGTCGCTTCCGCAATACGTGGCTGAGACGTGTTTAATTCACCGGCACGGATCGACCCCGCTCCGATGGCCCCTAGTGCGGCAATGCCAACGAATTCTCTTCGGTCGATTGATCTCATTGGTGTCCTTTATCTTGTGTAATGTTTAGGCTTTCGTTGTTCTGCAACAATCTGATATTACCAGAAACCCCGGCTTTCGCGGCGCTTTCGTAGAGGAGTCTGAGCGGTTCGCCCGGCGGCTCGTCCGAGAGGTCGAATCTGCCGAAGTGCATCGGGATCAGCGTTTTTGCCCCAGCATCAAGAAAGGCCTGTACGGCCTCAGTCGGCGAATCGTGGTTCGGCTCCATAAACCACTCAGGCTTGTACCCGCCGATCCCAACGATAAAATAGTCGATTTCCGGGAATAACTCGCCCGTCTCCCTGTAGTGCCCGCCATATCCGCTATCGCCGCTAAAATAGATGGTTGTTCCTTCGCTTTCGATCACGAAGGCACCCCATAGCCGCTGATTGGTATCCAAAAGCCCTCGGCGAGACCAATGGCGCACGGGTAGAAAGTAGATTTTCAGTCCGTCATCAGGAAGTGTGAATTGCTGGAACCTGCCGATCGTCTTTACCTCGTTCGATGGAGTCTTCCATTCGTTGAATATGTCTTCTGCCCCAAGGCCCGCCAGGAGGATCGCGTTCGGGAATTTTCTCACAATTGCCCGAATCGAAGCTTCATCCGTATGATCGCGGTGATCGTGCGACGTCAGGATATAGTCTACGCTGGTCAATTCACCCAACGGATTAGGTATGTCGGCATAAATTGATACCAGTGGCGGCTTACCGAAAACCGGGTCCAGCAGGATACTTTTTCCATTCAATCGAATAAAGAATGTGGCGTGCCCCATCCACAATATACCGTCACGCTCCGAACGTAAAAATTCCGAAGGATCTCGCACTGCGAGCCGGAACTTATCCTCCGCCTTTTCCGTCCGCTGCGGATTGCCGCCGGCCTTCCACCGGATCAGATCCCAAATGCTCGAAGTGAACGGAAATTCGTGGTTCATGAATCGTCCGTATTGATCGATCGGCGTTCCCTGCCAGTCCTTGCGGATCGTGATCGCATCTCCGTTGCTGATGCGTGACGAAGCGACCGACGGCTCTCCCGTCGACCACGCGGCGATCAGTGCTACCCCTGCGGCCGCCGATACCAAGGCCACGCCGATCATAAGTAACAACTTTTTCATCCGATGTGATTATACAAATCGGCGACCTTCCGTTTCAATTGCATTCACCAATTGTGATCAATGAACGCCCGCTCCCGCAGATCAAATACGCTATAATCACTTGAAATGAATGGACGCTCACCGGAGATCCCGCCAAACAAACTGATCGCGTCGCTTCGAGGATATAACTTGCTGCCGGCGATCGTGTTTATGCCGACGCGTCGAAAGTGCGACGAATCGGCATTGGAGGTCGCAGCTGATAGATCGCAGAACCTCGACACTGAGCGTCGGGAGCGCCGCCAGAGACTCTTTGACGAGTACGCGGCTGATAACCCCGAGATCGAAAAACACAAACACAAGAAAATACTCGTAGGCAGCGGTGTGGCTTCGCATCATGCGGGACACATACCGGCCTGGAAGCTCCTGGTCGAGAAAATGATGTCCGCTGGACTCTTGAATGCGATCTTTGCAACGTCGACCGTCGCGGCCGGGGTTGATTTTCCAGCGCGGACCGTTGTGATCACGAATGCCGACACCCGAGGGAATGACGGGTGGCGCCCGCTTCGGGCAAACGAGCTTCAGCAAATGACGGGGCGTGCTGGTCGCAGGGGAAAAGACAATGTCGGATTCGTTGTTCTCGCGCCCGGACAGTTTCAGGATCCCAAACGCATCGCCGAACTGCTTAAGATGCAGCCCGACCCTCTCGAAAGTAGGTTCCGCGCCACCTACACCAGTTTGTTGAACTTGCTCGATGCTTTTGGCGACTTCGCACACCTACGAGAGATCGCAGAAAAAAGTTTTGCCTTTCGCGATACATTGCTCCAGATAGATAACTTGCGGACAGAATCTGATCGGCTCTTTTCCAATATCGACCGCGAGATCAAAAACTCAGGCTTGGGTATTTCCCGCGATGACCTGATGGGCTTTGAGCGACTTTCCCGAACTGTTCAAAGGCTCCAGTCAGGGGCTCCGGAGACTCGGTTCGAATTGCGTCAGAATTGGCTAAGGAAGAATGTTGTAGCCGGAAGGATAGTAAGCAAGGGCCGAAGCGGCAAAAGATTCTTTTTGATCCTTGGTGTTCATGGTGAAAAAGTGACCGCTATGCGGGATGACGGCCATGGTGCCAGTTTTCCGGTCTTAGGTGTAAACCGTGTTTATTCGAAAAAATATCCTATCAAAGAAAACGCCGTTGAAAGTGCGTTTTTTGATGTCGTTAACGGTTCGAATCCGGCTATCGCCGAACCAAAGACTGCGTCCCGCTCTATCGACGAAGCCGTCGAGATCCTTAACACAGCAGTAGAGACACTTTTGCCGAGGAGTCTCGACGAACAAGGACGCTTGAAAGCTCATCAATTCTTTTGGGAAAATCTGGAACGTACATCGGCCGCAGCGTCGATCGAAAGGGACATTCAAATACTTCGCGACCGCGTATGGATGCCTTTCGAGAAACGTGCAAGAGTGCTTGATCATTTCGGTTATCTCGATTTTGCTCAGGAAAAAGTGACCGACAATGGCAAGTGGCTCGCAGATTTGAGGGTCGACCGTCCGCTCCTCGTCGGTGAAACGCTCCGGAACGGTCTACTTGATGATTTGAGCGAACAGCATCTTGCAGGGTTGATCGCGGCCCTGGCGGCGGATGCGGATCGAAATTACGGCGAACTTTATCTTTCTGAAGGCCTGCTCGATATTTTGTCAGATCTTGAGGAATTGATCTTCGACATATCGAAGGTCGAGGCTGCAATTGGTGTCAACCCGGTCGAGGAGATCAATTTCTCCGCCGCCGCCGCCGCTGAACGCTGGGCCGGTCGGATCGATTGGAACGATCTTGTGAATCGGACCAGGGCGGAAGAAGGTGATCTTGTGCGTTTGTTATCCAGAACAGGCGAGGTGCTTATGCAGATCGCACATCTGGTCGAATCAAACCCCAAGGCGGCGTTGCTCGCACGGCTTACGGCTGAGAGGCTTTTAAGGGAACCGGTACGATGACTGGGTCACCCCGACAATTAGGTTTCAGTTTCCACAAGGCATTTGATAGAATCAAAGGTGATTTTATATGAGAGTTTTGCTTGCGAATGAATACGGATTTTGCTTTGGCGTCGAGCGTGCCGTCGAGATGGTCGAAGGCGCCCTCGACGACGGCGACACGGTTCGCAGCCTTGGTCCATTGATCCACAACGACCAGGAAATGCAGAGACTCGGCACGCACGGAGTTTCCACAATAACCGAACCAGTTCAGATAAAACGCGGTGAAACGGCCGTGATCAGGGCCCACGGCGTAACTCCGCAAGTTCAGAAAGAGTTGGAAGAAAAGGCGTCAAAGGTCGTTGATGCGACTTGTCCCTTTGTAACTAGGGTTCAAAAACTCGCAGCGCGTGCAGCTGAGCAAGATCGCCACGTCGTTGTGGTTGGCAGCCCAGATCATCCCGAAATGATCGGCGTGAAAGGCTATGCACCCGACCACGCATTCGTGATTCGCGACGAGTCTGAGGTCGCAAGCCTTCCACGTTTGCGAAATCCGCTTGTGGTGTCGCAGACAACGATCAAAGCAAAAACCTTCTTCGACACGGCTGAAGCGGTCAGATCCAAGACCGATGACAAGGTTCAGATCGTCAATACTATATGTTCGGCGACCCGCGACCGTCAAGATGCGGCCCGCGCCCTTGCCGGTATGGTCGATGCGTTCTATATCATCGGCGGCCGTCACTCATCAAACAGTGTGAAGCTTCTTGCCGTATGTCAGGAACAATGCGTTAAAAGTTACCTGATCGAAACCGAGGAGGAGATCGACCCGCTGGACCTCGTCGGCGTGGAAAAGGTTGGCGTAACCGCCGGCGCCTCGACTCCCAATTGGCTGATAGAGAAGATCGTGAAACACCTCGAAGAGATCGGCCGTGAAATTGCGGACGGCCGCCCGTCTTAGTTCTTACAGCATCCTTGACGACGAAGGCCGACGCATTCGATGCATCGGCCTTCTCTCTCTTTTTAGCATTGATTTACGGAATCACAAGTTCAGCACCTACCTCGAGGTCGCTGGGACTATTCATTTTGTCTCTATTTGCCTCGTAGATCTTCATATAGTGCCGTGAACTGCCGTAAAAGCGTGTACTGATCTTGCCAAGCGTATCACCCGGTCGAACAACATATGTTTGACCGCCGCCCGCCGGAGGATCGTCCATACGGGGTTCATCGGCAGCGGCCCCCGCCTCCGCAAATCGTGGTAAGGAAACCGACTGGTTCAAATAAACGCCGAATTCCGTTCCTGACTTCACCTCGGCTTCCTCGCCTTTGGTGTAACGCTCGCCAAGAAATCCGCCTGCAGCGCCAATAATGCCGCCAATAAGGGCACCCTTGCCGCCGCCGATCGCAGCGCCTAATACAGCACCGCCTGCACCGCCACCGCCAATAAAGATGATCTTTCGATGCTTCATCTTATCGCCTGACGCAGTACCTTCAGCATCGCTCTTGGCATCATCGGTGTTTAGATCTGTCAATGACCCATTGATCGAACGCGTGTACCCGTTCGGCAATTTGACCTGATTGAAGCTGACATCGATCGATCCCGGGTTACCGCCCTTCTTGGCCGGTGTTGCGGTGTCGACGCGGCCTATCACCGAGCTCCCTGCCGGCATAACGACAACACCGGTCGTTGAATAGACAGGTTCAGTAACGTTCGCGGTAAAGCTGTCACCAACCTTTGCCGTTTTTGAACTAAGCGTGTCATTCAGCCGAGCGTGGATCTTTGTACCGCTCTCGACAGTAAATAGTTTGGGGGAGACTACCCTCTTAACCGTCGTAGTCTTACGTTTGAGGGTTGGTTTCCTCTTTTGCGCGAGCGTGTCAATTGCACTTAGACCAAAAATCAATACAAAAAACGCGACAAAACTTCTAAGATAAACTGTTCTTCTCATAGCTTTCCTCCGTTACATAACGTGCATCGAACTTATCCCCTGCACACGGCTCGAGGTGCTTTATTTGATCTTAAAGCCATGACGAACCGTTGTATGGAATATGCCCGACCAAAACTTTTCGCTACCACTAACAATACCACGTAATTTAGTTTCTTCGGAATGCGAAACGCACTAAACGTCGACTTGGGAACCTTGCGGACCAAACTTTTCTTAATCGAATACGCAACGCTCATGCGCTCAAATTGCATCTGACAAATTGTATAAATTATTGTCTTAATAAAGAGGAATTATGGCTACAAGGTCCGTATATCAATTATCCGCGAGGCAAATTCTCCTTCTTGGTTTCGCTTCGGCGATGATCGCGGTCGGCGTAACAGCACTGCTGTACACATTTGGCTCGTTTGGCCTCGGCAAGAACAACGCTAATGTCGCGTTTGCCGAACAGCAGCCCCATGGGTTGACTGACCCCAACACCGTCAGCGATGAACAAAATAGTATCGAGGTGTACAGATCCATCTCACCCGGAGTCGCTTTCATAAATACGACCTCCTACTCACAAAACTGGTGGGGCGACGTTGCAGAAGGACGCGGAAACGGCAGTGGTTCAGTTATCGATGCCGAAGGCCATATACTAACGAATTACCACGTAATTGAAGATGCTAATAAACTTACCGTGAATTTTGGCGGTGATAAGGTATTTCCTGCGAAGATTGTCGGAGGTGATCCGGACACAGACCTTGCTATTATCAAAATCGAGCCTCCGGCTGGCGGATTGACGGTCGTTCCGTTAGGGAATTCCGACAGTCTCATAGTTGGCCAGAAGGTTCTGGCGATCGGAAATCCGTTTGGGCTTGACCGAACGCTTACGACCGGTGTTATTTCCGGCCTTCAGCGTCCAATAAGGTCCAGGCCTATGCCCGGTGCCGCAAACGGTCGTCCGATCGACGCCGCGATCCAAACTGACGCCTCGATCAACCCCGGAAATTCCGGCGGGCCACTTCTGGATAAATTCGGCAAGATGATCGGCATCAATTCTCAGATATTGTCGCCCGCCGGGGGATCCGTGGGTGTTGGCTTCGCCGTACCTGTAAATACTGCAAAGCGCGTTATCCCACAGCTGATCCAGTTCGGGGAAGTTCGGCGGCCAAAGTTGGGGGCCAACCTGAACAGTCTCGAACAATTGAGCACTCGCGGTTATCGTATGCCCGTCGATAGTGGTCTTCTCTTGATCAATACACAGCCGGGCGGATCCGCTGAAAAGGCAGGTCTTCGCGGATTAAGGCAGGATGCAGGCGGTGTCATCTTGGGCGATATCATAACGTCGATCGACGGTGAACCTATGAAATCCGTCGACGACCTATATAGGCTTCTAGACAAAAAGCAGTTCGGCGAAACTGTCAACGTTGAGATATTGCGGGAAGGAAAGCCGATGACCGTACCTCTTCGGCTGCTTCAGTCGTCGCAGCAGGCGCGGCCCAGCCGGCGCCCGGTACAGGAGTAAGTTGATCAAACAGATGCGGCGGACCTTACTGGTAACGCCGCATTTTTGCGTGTCGAATATGATAGCTCTCAACGATTTCTACAATGACGGGTTCGGCTGGATGTGTCGCCATTGCGAGCCCGTGCGCAATCGCGGAAGCTTATCCTCCCCTGGCCTTGGCCGTTTTTTCCATGAGGGCGAAGCTGAAAGTAAGTCACCTGTTTTATCAAACAAGGCGCTTGCCAAGTGGGCGGACCCGGCTCATCGTGTCCTTTCCTGCCCGACGTGCGGGATCACGGAATTGGTGGATAAAAGATAGCGCGGTTACTTGTCTTTGCCGTAAGGATGAATGATTCTTCAAGGGTGATAGATCGCGAACTTGAGACCATTGTTCAAATTGCCTGCGACGTCGGCCATCTCATTATGCGGCACTACGCTTCCGAGATCTTCGCCGAGCAGAAAATGGGTGCTGATGCGATTACTGAACCGGTGACCGCTGCCGACCGCGAAGCGAACGCTTTGATAGTGACCGCTCTGGCGAAACAGTTCCCCGACGATCATGTCTTGTCCGAAGAAGAACCAGACGATTTTCGAACCAGGATGTCCCATAAACGTGTTTGGGTCGTCGACCCGATAGACGGGACGGCGGGCTTTATCAAAAAAGACGATGACTTTGCGGTACAAATCGGGCTGGCCGTCGACGGTACGCCTGTTGTCGGAGTCGTTTACCTTCCAGCACACGATACGCTCTATTGCGCACGAAAGGGAGCTGGGGCCTTTTCGATAAGTAAAGGCGGCGATCAGCGAGCGCTACGCGTGTCTTCAACCACAGATCTCCACGATATTACGCTTGCGGTCTCTCGCAATCATCGAAGTCCGCGTATGGGTCGAGTGGTCGAAGGAGTCGGCCTAAAACGCGAGGTCCAACGCGGGTCGGTCGGACTAAAGATCGGGCTGATTGCTGAACAAACTTGCGATCTTTACGTGCACCTTTCACCCCGAACTAAACTTTGGGACACATGCGCGCCGCAAATTATACTTGAGGAGGCCGGAGGCAAGCTGACCGACTTGTTCGGTTCCGCGCTCCGATATGACAACGCCGATGTCCAGAATCACAACGGAGTGTTGGCGTCGAACGGCGTTTCTCATGATCTCGTCGTCAAAAAGCTAGCACCGATCCTCACCGAATTTTCGCGCGTCCCAGTATAGATCGAATACCTTAAATACGAAATTTCCGAAAAAACCGCAAAAAAAGACGCAAAGAAAGCGAAGAAAACTTTGACTCGATCGTGAAATCGAGCCCCGTTCTCTTCGCAGCTTTGCACCATTGCGGGAATGGTCTTCTTCTAAAACTTGAACCTTAATCCAAGCTGTACTTGTCGCGGTTCGCCAAACCCGGCGGACACCGTACCATCGAAATTGAACGTCAACGGCCGCGGAAGGCTTCGCTGATTGCTGTTGTTGAAGATATTGAACGCCTCAAAAATCCCCTCCAACGACATCCTTTCCGTAAACTTGAATTCTTTCGAGGCACGGACGTCAAACGTGAAGAATTCGTTATCGAGCCGTTCCGTGTTTCGTTGAATGATCTCTCCATTAACGAGTACAGCGTTTCCGTTGAAATCAGTGCGCGTTACCGACGTCGGCTGTGCCGAACGATACTGCACGATCGGCGAAATGTTGATGTCCCACGGAAGCAGAAACGTCGCGAATGCATTGAATCGGTGACGCTGGTCGCGGTCCGAATAGCTGTATTCCGGTGAAAGATCCCGAGGGTCGGCATAACGGAACGTGAACGGATCGCGTTCATTATCGTCATCGGATTTGTCCCATGACAAAAGGTAATTGGCCTGGAACTGATAACGGTCTGCGAAACGCTTATTCAAGGTGAATGTTACGCCCTGATACAGCGATTTGGCCGAGCTCTCCGTTGAACGTATCTCGCCGACACCCGAACCGTCAGGTCGAGCGAACGGCCCAAAATCTGACGGGTTACCGCCGGCAAAGCGGCCGTCATTACGATTGACGAATCTTGTGAGTCGGTCCGATTTCGCGAGATTGTAGGCGACAAGGAAGCTTGTGTGCTTGAACAGTTCCCGCTCCACGCTGGCACTGTATTGAATCGTTCTCGGATTCTTGAAATTCCGTTCGAACACCGCCACACCCGGGTTAAACGGGCTAAAACCGGCAGTGGGGACGACGCCCGGAAAAACCGGACAGCCGCCTAGTCCTGGCCCGGAGCAAAGGAAGTTGGCAAAAAAGATGTTTCCGGCGATAACGCCGTCGGTGTTACGCGGCCCGGCGACTACCAATCCGGGAATACGGGCATAAAAGACACCCGCCCCAAGTCGAATCGCCGTTTTTCGATCGCTTCCCGGCGACCAGGAAAGTCCTAATCGCGGCGACCAGCCATCAGTGAAGTCCGGAATGCTGCCATCCGAAGGGAAACTTGGGTCGCTCAGGAATTGACCGTATCGGGTCTCGCTTGGATCGTTGATCGGATCGGGCTGATATTGCCCTTCCCATCGAAATCCAAGGTTTACCGTCAGGTTTGGTCGTACCTGCCAGTTGTCCTGTACATACAGGCCCGGCTCGAACGTCGAATACGACTGCGTTCCCGCTTCTTCGACCGTACGGTTGCCGATCGGCGCAAACTGCAAATAAAGTGCGAGAGCGCCCGCGCTTACACCGTCAATATAATTCTCAAATCCGTCGATCGCTTGATCGATCGTGGGTGCGGCAAATATATACCTTCCGCGGGCGAAACCGATAAATGTCTGTGAAACCTTGGTCCGATTCAGATCAATACCGAATTTAACGGCGTGGTTCCCTCTGATAACCGTGAAATTATCCGTAAATTGGATCCGGACATCGTCCGATGGGACCGGCAGAAAGAATGGACGCCCGAATCGGTATGAGATCGTTCCGTCAAAAGTTCCAATCGTGGTGTCCGGAAGGTCGGGCCCGTCATAAAACCGCGGACGCTCTTCCTTCGCCCATTGAAAGCGAAATTCGTTAAGAAGCGTTGACGAAAAATTAGTCACAAGCTGACCGATAAACGAGTTTGAATTGTCCGTTTCGCGGCCGTTTGCACTCACTCCCCAAGTCGGAACATCAAATGTTCCGTTAACCTGTTCAGCACGGCTATAATTGTGACGCAGCGTTAAAAGGTTGTTCGAGTTTACCTGGACATCCACTTTTCCGAGAAGAACGTCGGCGACGTTTGTACGATCGATCACACCCTGTTCGCCGGGCGAATTGAACCTTGTGGCAAAAATATCCACAAGCCGCGGATCGATGAAATTAGGTTTGGAGCTCGTCCCGTCATTACGCTCATATGCGACAAAGAAAAACGCGCGGTCCTTTTTGATCGGGCCGCCGACGTTGCCGCCGAATTGATAGTTGCGAAAATCTTCGATCGGCAGGCCCGCATCTACAGCGTCCGGATTTTGGCCTGAAAGCGATTGGTTCCGGAAAAACAAGAAGGCAGCGCCGGTAAAATCATTAGTGCCTGACTTTGTAACGACGTTGATAAATCCGCCGGAGCTGCGGCCGAATTCTGCCGAGGCACCGACCGGAACAACCTGAAACTCCTTGACCGATTCAAGACTTATAGTGAACGCCGGCCGCTGGCCGCCGCGCTGCTCTCCAAAGAATGGATTGTTTGCGTCCGAACCATCGATCGAAACATTGTTCTGAATTCCCTTTTGTCCGTTTATCGAAATCTCATCGCCATCCGGTCCTTGGACGATCGAAACGCCCGGCGTAAGCAGCGCAAACCGTGAAAAATCCCTGCGATTGATCGGCAGATTTTCGACTGATCGTTCGTTCAGCTGAGTGGAAAGCTCTGTCCGCGCCGTTTCGACACCTTCAGGATCGGCGGACACATCAACTGTAGTAACAGTGGTTCCGACCGCTAATTCGATCCTTAGGCTCATGGTTTGTCCAAGCGTCACATTGACGTTTTCCAGATTCGACTGAGCAAAACCCTGCTTCGTCGTCGTTACGCGGTATCTCCCGAGCGGCAGCAAGGGCGCATTAAAAAAACCATCGGAATTGCTCTCGACGGTTCGTTCAAATCCTGTATCCAAATTCCGGGCAACGATTCCCGCGCCCGTGACGATTGCGCCATTTTGATCAACGACCGTGCCTTGGATGGTTCCCGTTGTCGCCTGAGACTGAGCAAACCCCGACATTGCGAGCACGCACATTAGAATGCAGGCCATCGAAAGTTCTTGAATTGTTTTCATTGTTTTTCCGTCCGGATAAGTTAAATATTGTGATTCGATTCGGAGCAAATGGGAAGGTAAATCTCAAATCGATATTAAATCTTTGAGAATTTAACACATTAGTATGAGAAAACCAAATCGCTCTCAATGAGAAGTTTTCGACGCGTATTCAGGGTCCGTATAAGCACAAACCTGATCAAGCCGCTTGCCTGGCTCACGTTCACCGATTCCGCCGTTACAAAGGTCTATTGGCGCTCGGGCTCTTGTACGGCAGGAACCATACTACGCTCATAGCGCGTCCGCTTTTTATACGAACGCCAAGTGCGGAAACCTTCTTTTGAAAGGCTGAAGATCGATCGGCGATTGTCAAAGACAAGCTTGAACCATGCTGATTTGCTCATCTGTGGAAAGTAGATCCCGCGGAAAAACAACCGGGAGACGAAATGGCCCATCTTCGTGTCGATCGGCGCCGATTTGAGCGCCTGGATAGCTTCCCAGTTGCGCTCGGGCCCGTATGACCGGTTCCACGCTTCAAAGGTCTCTTCCTTCGCCTGTTCGATGGTCATCTTTAACGGGTCATGTGCCATAACGAACGGTGCGAAATCGAGCCAATGCTTTGGCCGCTTCAGCCGACCTGACTTCTCTAGCCGCGTATATAATGGAGTCGACGGAAATGGTGTTAGCTGACCAAACACCGGCAGTCCGGGCGCCCAGCTTTCGATCTCATCGACCGTTCGGCCCGCGACGCCGACAGTATCATTGTCCATTCCGAAAATGAACGAAGTGATCGCATAGATATTCCGTCTTGCAAGCCCATCCAGAACCTTCTTGTAGTCGCCTGGTTTGGAAAAATTCTTGTTAACATCGGCCATATTCGCCGGGTCGATCGATTCCATCCCGATAAAGATCCATTTGCCGCCGGCTTCGGCGATCAGATCGACGAGCTCTTCATCGCCAAGCAGATTCGCGCTTATCTGCGCAACCCATGGCAGCTGTGCATCGGCCGCGATTATGTCACGCAGCAGCCCCTTTAATCGCTTTTTGTTTATCGCGAGATTATCGTCAATAAAGAAAACCGCCATTTGCCCTTTCTCTTTACGTGCCCGCGCTTTAAGTCGGAGCAACTCCTCGACGACGCTTTCATTAGAGCGAAACCGTATCGAATCTCCGAAAAAACCGGTGACAGTGCAGAACTCACATCCGTAAGGGCAGCCGCGGCCGGTTTCGATCGGTACCACAAAGAATTTGCCCCAACCCGTGCCCATTTTAGAAAGGAAAGGACGAAACATTTTTGGCACGAGGCTAAATTGGTCAAGATCAAGCGTCTCCCAGGGGATATGCGGGTATGGCTGCAAATTCGGTTTTTTGTCGTTCCCTTTCGGGTCGATCTCAGGGGTATAGACCTCTTTTAATTCCCCATTCGCAGCATCCGCAACGATCTGCGGCCACGTTTCGTCCGCTTCTCCGAGTGCCACGGCGTCCGCATGCCGCGGGCCACCGTCCTTACCTAAAGCCTCGTCCGGGCACTCCGTCACGTGCGGGCCGCCCATTACGACCTTGAATCCCGCTTGGCGCAATGAATCCGCAACGAGGTAAGCGCGCGCGACCATTCGCGTCATCGACCCGATCCCGACAAGGCCAACTTCCTCGCGGCGACAGAATTCGACAAGTTCTTCGCGGGTCATCGCCTTGGCGTTCCCGTCGATAAGGATCACCTCATGCTCTTTCGGAGTAAGGGATTGCAAAAGAAACATCCAAAGATGCGGCATGAAGTTGCGCGTTATCCCATTGTCCGGGTTATAAAGTAATATTTTCATTCAAATTCAATTAAGTCAGTATTGGGCCGAATTCGGTTAACGGGGATAGAGACACACAAGAGGCCGCGATCGACGCTTAACACCATATTCGCACTTTACAGTTGTTTTGGCTATCGGAATGGGCAAGATTGATACAAGCCGGGGGTCACGGAAACCCTTCATTTTGCGAGTATTGTCTCTATTACCTTGGAAAACACTCGGTCCGGCGTAATTCGCCTAAGAAATAATAAACCCTTTGCGTTGACGGGATATCTGAGCTTTTTGCTGCCGTCCGTTACCGAATCGTAAACTACCTGGGCGACCACGGAGCCATCCGGTGCTGTTTCGCCTGCCTTTTTCATATTTGCCATCGCGCGTGAAACGAGATCGTCGTAGGCAGTTAGCCCTTCCCTATGTGCTGCAACCTGCGATCGGCCGTAGAAATCGGTTCTGATGGGGCCTGGCTCAATTATCTTTACCCGAATATTAAATTGCTCAAGTTCGTACTGCAATGATTCCGAAAAGCCCTCGACCGCCCATTTTGTCGAATTGTAGACGCTGTAGAGCGGAAATGTGACCCGGCCGCCGACAGACGCAACATTTACGATATATCCGCGGCGTTGCTCGCGGAAATACGGAATGATCTCGCGGCAAACATTCATCAGTCCGAACACATTGGTCCGAAACAGTTCGACGATCTGTTCCGCCGTCGCCGCCTCGAACGGTCCGGCCACCGAATAGCCGGCATTGTTGACTATTGCGTCGATTCGGCCAAATTTCTCAATAGTTAGATCGATCGCTGCCTTGATCGAGTCCGTATCCGTCACGTCCATTCGCAAACATTCGACATCGACGATGTGCCGTAGGTCATGGGCCGTGTCCGGGTTTCGCATCGTGGCCGCAACCTTCCAATTCTTAGATTGGAATAATTTAGCGGTTTCTTTTCCGATGCCGCTTGAGGCTCCCGTTATCAGGACGACATTGTTCATAGACGTTAATCTAACACCGTTATGATAAAATTACGCGATGAAGTTCCTTCATATTTCAGACGTTCATCTCGGCTGTACGCGTTACAACCTTGCCGAAAGCCCGCGCGATTTCTTTGACGCATGGATAGACGTTCTTCACAAATACGCGATAGGCGAGTGTGTCGATTTCGTGATAATGTGCGGGGATTTTTTTCATAAAAAGAATGTGCCGCCTGAAACGATGAATTATGCATTTGCGGGTCTTACTTTACTGAAAGAAGCCGGTATTCCCATCGTTTCTATTGAAGGTAATCATGACCAAAAGTATTCCGACAGCGATTACAGCTGGCTCCGGTCACTCGCCAACTGGGACCTGCTTACCCTGCTCGAACCAACCAATCGCGAAGGAGAAATGGTATACGAGGCATGGAGCAGCGAAGACAGAAAAGGTGGTTACATAGACATCGGCCGAGCGCGGATCTTTGGGTCTGATTGGTACGGTGCTTCAGCGAATTGGGCAATTCCAATGCTCACAAAAGCGATCGGCGATAATCGTCGCGACGGGGCGTTTCACATATTAATGCTGCATACCGATGTCGAGGGGCATCAGACACACCCAATGCCGGCACTTTCGATATCGGCGCTGGCGGAACTCAAATCGGTCACCGATTATGTTGGACTGGGTCATACTCACAAGCATTATGAGATAGACAATTGGGCATTCAATCCTGGTTCGCTTGAGATCACCAGCATCGACGAATTTAGAGAAACGCGCGGCGCCTTCTTAGTCGAGGTCGGTGATGACAACAACGTGTCCGCAGTTCATATTCGCGACTATCGACAGCGCCCTTTCCAGCGTATCTCGTTTAATGTCACAAGTTCCGCGGACGCTGCCTCTGTAACCGAGGGGGTCCTCGCAATAGTCAGGTCGAACGCTCGGGCCGCCGAAGTCGATCTGCCGCGTCCGATCATTGAACTTACACTAAAAGGACAGCTCGGCTTTCCGAATTCCCTTCTTGAAACCCGAAAGATCCACGATGAGACACTTCGCCTGACGGGCGCGCTTCATGTACGGCTCAAAAACCACTCGGTCCCGGTTGAATACGCGGTCGCCGCGGACCTGGAAGACGATGTCGGTCGCGAGAAACTCGAACGTCGGGTGATCGAAGACATTGTCGCCCGCGATTCGCGCTACAAAGGCAGGATCGGTGATATTGCCGAAGCCGTCATAGGCGCGAAGCGTCTTGCACTTAGTGACGAGCCGGCCGAGAAGATCGCCGAATTCGTTGCGGTAAAAGCGGTCGGGAAACCCGGGTCGCCCGAGCGTTAAACACTTATGTCCGAAGCCTCCGAGAAGGTCGCTGGGGTCGAACAAATTCCGATATTTCCGTTGCCGTTGGTACTGCTTCCCGGCGAATTGCTGCCGCTGCATATATTTGAACCGAGGTATCGCCGAATGTTGGAAGATATCCAACTCGAACGAAACCTTTTCGGTGTTTTGTTATTTGACCCACAAGAATCGATGGAAGCGAAGCCGGCGCCCGGAATCGTTGGGTGTGTCGCCGAAATACGTGAGTCGCATACGCTGCCCGACGGCCGCTCGAATATACTGTCGACCGGGATCATAAGGTTTCGCATTCGCGAATACGTTGAAGCGGATGTGCCGTATCTTGTGGGCAGAGTGGCATTCTTCGAGGACGAGCCGGCTAGCGATTCAGAAACTGAATCACTGGTCGCTGAAGTATCTGATCTGTTTGAGCGCGTAGCAAAGGCGGCCTTCAAAATAAGCGGTAGCAGGGGGCGTTTTCCCGAAATACCGAAGACCTCACCCGAGCAACTTTCTTTCCTTATCACCGCCGCATTCAATCTGGATATCGCCTTGAAATATGAATTACTCGAGATGACGTCTACATTCGAGAGATTGAACCGACTGAAAACGATGCTCGCGAAGACGGTTGATAAAATGGAGGAAAACGCGGAACTGACAAAGTTAGCCCGATCGAATGGGCACGGAACCAAAAATATCGACACTTAGTCCGCGTGAAACAATTGCAACTTCCGGCTCGTTCACCCCGTCTTAGTCAAGAGCCTAAAGGCAAAATATCCTTCTTTGCATCGTTCTATCGTGTTACCATGATGGTCAACATTGCCGGAGACTAATCGGAATGATCTATTTAAGAATCTTAACCCTGTTTGCGGTGCTTACATCCGCTGTAATTGGCATTTTCGGCCAAACATCGCTCGATAATGGCAGCCGATTTCTTCCGCTGGCCGACGTAAAAGAAGGAATGACCGGCATTGCAAAAACCGTATTCCGGGGCAGCGAATCGGAGGAGTTTAACGTCGAGATACTTGGGGTACTTCCCGGCGGGATCGGCCCGAAACAGGATCTAATTGTTGGACGTCTTAGCGGGAAGAACGCCGAACGAACCGGTGTTTTTGCCGGAATGTCCGGATCGCCTGTATACATCAACGGCAAGTTGGCAGGCGCGATATCTTACAGTTTTCCTTTCTCCAAGGAGCCTATCTGCGGTATCACGCCGATCGAACAAATGATCGCGATCTTTGAGAGCAGGCAGCCCGATAAAATAAAGTCCGGCGAGCCTCGTGCCGTGTCGTTTTCTGAACTTGTCTCTTCGATATGGCAGCCCAGCCTGCCTGTCGGCGCTTCCGTCGAGAGTTCTTATACTACCGGGTCAGCACTGGCAGCTGTTTCCGGCCAGTCGTTCAGGCCGATCGCAACGCCGCTTACTTTTTCCGGCTTTTCACAAAAAACCCTGGATATTTTTAGCGCTCAGCTCTTGAGCGCCGGTTTGCTGCCTATCGCTTCTGCCGGCGGGGCTTCACCGATCACGCACCTCAAAGCAGCCGATGAAACGACCCTTGTCGGCGGCGATTCGGTTTCGATGCAGCTGTCTCGTGGTGATTTCAGCCTCGCTGCCGCGGGCACTGTCACTTTTCGGGATGGCGAAAGCATTTATGCCTTTGGACACGCTTTCCTGAGTCTTGGGTCGTCTGATCTGCCGATGTCAGAATCCAGCGTCGTAACCGTAATTCCGAACATAAACAACTCGTTCAAGCTCGCCGTTCCCGAATCGATGGTCGGAAGTATGACACAGGATCGTGCGACGGGCGTCTTTGGCAAACTCGGCCGAGACCCAAAAATGATCCCGGTCACGATTAATCTTAAAACCAGCCGCGGACAATCGGAATCGTTGAAGCTCGAAGTCGTCAAGGATGATTTTCTGACGCCCTTGCTACTGAATATGTCCGTGTTCAACGCTGTCGTCGCAAACGAGCGGGGCCTTGGTGATTCAATGATTGAAATGCTGGGTGAGATCATTGTCAAGGGCCAAGCGCCGGTAAACATTCAGCGGCGTTTTGCCGGACCGCAGGCAACCCAGTTTGCTGCCGCCGCAGTTACGATCCCGGTCAGTACGCTTATGCGTAGTCGCTTTGACGACCTCGAGATTGAAGGTGTGGTCCTTAATCTCACCTCGGCGGATGGCAGTAAGACGGCCGTTCTGGAACGAATCGCGGTCGACAAAACACGGGTTAAAGCTGGTGACACGGTGGAGGTACAGGCGTTCGTTCGGACCGATTCGAGCAAGCTGTTTGTGCAGAAAATAATGGTGACAATTCCGGCCGACACGCCCGAAGGCCCTTTATCGATAGTTATCGGCGACGGAAACGCTATTCAACTGACGGCAAATATACAGCAGTTTGTTCCAAAAACGTCGGCTGAACTCGTACAGACGATCAATAAGATAAAGCTGTCTGATCGACTTTATGCGCAGACCCTTCGAGTAACAAATGGAGCGATCATCGGCGTCAACGAAATGCCGAACTTGCCACCTTCAATGCTGGCGACACTCAATAACGACCGAACCGTCGGCGGCGTAAAACCGTCGGTCCAGACGATAATCACCGAGCAGGAGATTCCGCGCGCTGATTTTATTATTTCCGGCCAGCAAACTCTGGCCATCGAAGTTGTAAAGTGAACGGTGCGGAGAAAATCCTACGTGCCACAGACTTCGCGGCTCACAAGCACGCCGGGCAAATCCGCAAAGGCCGCAGCGCCCATCCATACATTAATCACCCGATTGGGGTCGCTCACCTTGTCGCGACCGTCGGCGAAGTGTACGATGCCGACATTCTCGTTGCAGGTATTCTTCACGACACGGGGGAAGATTGCGGCGTAACATTCGAGGAGCTTGCCGGTTTATTTGGCCACGCCGCCGCCGCGATCGTGATCGAGCTAACCGACGAGAAATCATTGCCGGACATTGTTCGAAAGCAGCGACAGATCGAAAACGCCCCTAACCTTTCTGAAAGAGCCAAGGTTGTGAAGCTTGCGGACAAAATCGACAACATTTCGGAACTGGTTGACGATACTCCTCCAGATTGGCCGGTGGAAAAATGTCGGGAGTATGTCGAATGGGGCGTCAGCGTCGTAGACGGGTTGCGCGGAACTAATGCGCCTTTGGAGAAATTATTCGATCAGGTCGTTGAACGCGCAAGATCAAAATTTGATGCTTCGACGACCTAAAATTACCCAGCGTCATTTTCGACCCACAATTCACCGTCTGAATAGACCTCTTTTTTCCAAATCGGCACGCTTCGTTTCAGTTCGCGGATAAGCCATTCGCAGGCATCAAATGCAGCTGCTCGGTGCGGGGCCCCAACCGAAATAACAACGCTGCTTTCCCCTATCTCCAGCCTCCCGAGGCGATGAACAACGCAGACATTTGCTATCGCAAACTGCTCATATGCCCGAGAGATAAGCTTTTCAATTTCCTTGAGCGCCATCGGCTCGTAAGCTTCGTAAAAAAGATGCAGCGTCTGGCGGCCCTTTGTAAATTGGCGGACATAGCCGTCAAGCGTAACGGTTGCCCCACATTCAGGGGATACAATGCGGCGGGAGATCTCGCCAACTTCGAGCGGTTTCGTTGTTAGTTCGAAGAAGTCCATCGTTAGCCGCCGGAGACAGCTGTAAAGATCGCAAGCTCGTCACAGTCGGCCAACGCTTCAGTGCCGGTCGCGTATTCATGATTTACTGCATAAAAGAGACCTTGGCCGGACAAATTCGGATAAATATAAAGAATCCGTCCGAACGCATCGGCCGCGGTTGAGGGTGGCTCAAGCTCGAGCCGAGTCTCGCGTATGCCCGTGGCGTCGGCCACTGCACCGAAAAATAGAACCTTTACCGTCATAATTCGACTTAAGACTTCACAGCGATAAAAACAAAGGATCCAACGCTTACGCGAGTGTATTCCAACTACACCTGGATCTGTCGATCTATTTGATCGCCCCTTCGATAGGGCTGGACGCCGATGCGTACAATCTTTTTGGCATTCGGCCCGAAAGATATGCAAGTCGGCCGGCTCGAACGGCGAAGTTCATCGCAGTGGCCATAACGGCCGAGTCTCCCGCTTCGGCGATGGCCGTATTCATCAAGATAGCGTCAGCGCCGAGTTCCATTGCCGTTGAGGCGTCGCTGGGCACGCCAACTCCCGCATCGACAATGATAATTGCGTCGGGCAACTGCTCGCGCATGATACGTAAGTTCGAAGGATTCTGGACGCCCATTCCGGATCCGATCGGAGCCGCAAGCGGCATGACCGCGGGACAGCCGGTATCCAGGAGTTTTTTTGCCATGATTAGATCGTCAGTAAAGTACGGCAATACGATAAAGCCTTCTTTCACAAGCACTTTTGCTGCCTCGAGCGTTTGTTCGTTATCAGGCAGGAGCGTCGTAGGGTCACCAATGACCTCGAGTTTAAGCCAATCGGTTTCGAGGGCTTCGCGCGCTAGTCTCGCCGTGCGGATAGCATGATCGGAATCATAACAACCCGCGGTATTCGGCAGAATATGCATCTGCGGGTCAAGATGGTCGAGAAACGACTCGGTCGTACGATCGAGTGGCACCCGGTTTACGGCGACCGTAACCATTTCGGCCCCTGAAGCCCTGTGGGCCGCCTTCATTTCGGCGTGCGAACGGTATTTTCCGGTGCCAATGATCAAGCGAGATTCGAACAGCTTTCCGGCTAATGAAAACGTGTCGGTCATAGATGGATTTTCCGGCATAGTCGCAAAGAACGCAACGAACGGCGCTGGACATTAAGGTTATCCGCCGCCAACAAATTGGATCACTTCGATTCGGTCGCCATCTGCCACAAGGGTCTCAGTCCACGCAGTTCGATGAACCACTTCGCTATTTCGTTCAACTGCGATCCGCTGTGTCGGCATCTCAAAATGCGTCAGAAGTTGAGCAAGATGGAACCCATCCGGGATTTCCCGAGTTTCTCCGTTAATGAATACTTTCATTTTGCTTTCAATTATAGAATGTTACCGGGTAAAAATCATTGTCAAGACCGGGCCATAACGGTCGTTCCTTCAAGTAAGCAAGTGCCTTGACACTAAATCACGCTTAACTTAGGATTTAGTTTGTTCCGGTTTTCTAAAGTATACCAAGACAATGTATGATTGACGTTACCGTTCTATGGATTCGTAGCATCGTTTTTCCGAGGTTCGAATGTCTGATTTCAACGTATTTGATTACGTGCCGATCGTCATAATGTTTCTGGTCGCAATCGGATTTGCTGGGAGCCAGTTGCTGGTGACGCAATTGATCGGCCCGCGAAAACGAACAGCGACGAAATTGATGCCCTACGAATGCGGCAAGGACCCGGTCGGTTCTGCGCGTTCGCGATTTTCGATCAAGTTTTATACCGTAGCGGTCATTTTCCTTTTATTCGATATCGAAGTTTTGTTTATGATTCCGTTCGCGGTTGCATTTAAGACACTTCTTGCCGAAGAAAAGATCAGCGGCATTGCCTTCGGAACCATCGCGCTTCTGGAAATACTTGTTTTCATAGGAACACTGATTGTTGGGTATATATATGTGTGGCGAAAAGGCACATTTGATTGGGGGGTTCAGGCCCGTGCCGAAGCGCGCGCCCAGGCGAAGATAATGGCGAATAAAAAGCGCAAAGAGGATATCGAGGTAAAAAAAGCAGCTTAGCGGTGTTTGATTGGAATCTAAATCATGGGGTTAGAGAATAAAATATTTGAATCATTGCCGGATGTTGTAACCGTCAAGCTGGATGCGGTTGTAAACTGGGCCCGAAAGTCCAGTCTTTGGCCGGCGACGTTTGGACTGGCTTGTTGTGCGATCGAGATGATGAATACTGTCTCGGCCCGGAACGACCTTTCGCGCTTCGGTGCGGAAACGTTTCGTGCGAGCCCGCGGCAGGCGGATGTGATGATCGTCTCAGGGCGTGTTTCACGTAAGATGGCACCGGTCCTACGGCGGATCTACGACCAAATGCCTGAGCCGAAATGGGTTATCTCGATGGGCGCCTGCGCTACCTCGGGCGGCGTTTTCGATAATTACGCTATCGTCCAGGGCGTCGACAAGATCGTTCCAGTGGACATATACGTTCCGGGATGCCCGCCTCGTCCGGAAATGCTCGTGCACGCGATAATGATGCTCCAAGACAAGATAATGAAGGAATCGGTCAAGGATCGCCTGGATACATTTGAACCGGAATCACGCGTTTCCATTGTTCCAGGCACTCTGCCCGTCACTGAAGGAACCGCTCTTGAACGCAAAACTGAGATCGAAGTCGCGCAGAATAATGTCTCAAGACCTTATTCGATCCCTTCGAGACACGAGCGCCGACGATCGTCATAAACATCTGATACTGCCTGAAATGAATATCAAAGATTTGCTCGGCTTCGTCGACGCCTTAAAGACCGAGAACACAGCGTGGGTGAGTGAGGTCAAAGACGCGCTTGGCGAGGTGACGATTACGGTTCCCAGGGAAGCGATCGTCGATGTCTGCTGGGTGCTTAAAACGCAGCACGGTTTCGATATGCTGGCCGATCTTTGCGGCGGCGATCGCGGGCCGGAAGAAGACCCGCGGTTCGAGGTCAATTATCATGTGTTCTCCACGCGACACTACAATCGTTTACGTTTAAAGGTGTTGCTCTCCGAAGACGATCCGCTCGTTACCACAGTCACGACCGTGTGGAAAACTGCCGATTGGCACGAGCGCGAAACTTACGACCTTTTGGGTATTAAATTTGATGGGCACCCCGACTTACGCAGGATCCTTCTGCCGTCGGATTTTGATGGCCATGCTTTGAGGAAGGATTATCCTTTACGAGGTTACGAGCCGTACAGCATGAATTAAGTATCACGGACCAATAGTCCGTCGCGACGGCGCTAGCAGCTGTCGTATGTTTTTATGAGCATTTCCGTGGACAGAATTCCGGCACAATTCGAAGTGATCGACGGCTCTCTAGATTCACAGATGACACTTTCGATGGGGCCGCAGCACCCTTCGACCCACGGGGTTTTGCGACTGGATCTGAGGCTCGACGGCGAGCTGGTTGTCAAGGCTATTCCCGACATAGGCTATCTGCATACGGGAATGGAGAAGCTCTTTGAATACAAGAAATACCAGCAGGGTATCGTCATAACGGATCGGATGGATTATCTTAATCCGCTTGGCAATAACCTTGCGTATGTGATGGCCGCCGAAAAGCTTCTGCAGCTTGAAATACCCGAACGGGCACAGGTCGTCCGTGTGCTGATGTGTGAACTGCAGCGTATTGCCTCGCATATGGTCTGGTTGGGTACGAGCGCTCTCGATCTCGGCGCGATGAGCGTGTTCTTCTTCTGTTTCAAGCAGCGCGAAAAGATACTTAACCTTATCGAATCGGCCTCAGGCGGCCGAATGACGCCCAGCTATTTCCGTATCGGCGGACTAATGATGGATCTCCCGGCGGGATTCGAACGCCGCTGCAACCAGTTCATGGCCGATTTTCCGGAAGCACTAAGTACCTTTGATACGCTTGTCACCGGGAACACAATTTGGCAAAGCCGAACGATGGGGATCGGCGTGATCTCGGCCGAAGAAGCGATCTCATGGGGACTGACGGGGCCGAGCCTTCGCGGAAGCGGGGTTGAACTCGATCTTCGCCGTCACAACCCCTATACCGGTTACGAAACTTACGATTTCGACATTCCCACGGAGCCCGACGGCGACGTCTGGTCGCGATTTCGTGTACGTATGCGGGAACTCGACGAATCATACAAGATCGTTCGTCAGGCGCTCGAACGCCTGAAGCCCGGCCCGATCAAGGCGGACTCGCCTAAAGTCGTACTACCCGACCGCGACGATATGCGCAAGCATATGGATTCGCTGATCCATCACTTCCTGATCGTTGCCGAAGGATTTAACGTGCCCGAGGGTGAGGTTTATATGGCGATCGAGGCTTCAAAAGGCGAACTCGGTGTCTACATGAAGTCCAACGGCGGCCCGAAGCCGGAACGCGTCCACTTCCGCGGCCCAAGCTTTGTAAATCTTTCGGCGTTGCCCGTGATGAGCGAAGGAGAGATGGTAGCTGACGTGGTGGCGATAATCGGAAGCCTGGATATTGTGCTTGGAGAGATAGATCGATAGAACAGTATGGCGGGAGAATACGACGAGAAATTCGAGCAACTTACAACCGTGATTTCGAGAGTTGTCGGCCGGGTAGACGAACTACGTCTTGAAATGCGTGATATGAGCAGCGAACTGCGATCTAATACGACGCAGTTAGGATCGGTTACGACGGCGCTAGGATCGGTTAAAACGGAGCTAAGATCGGTTAAATCGGAACTAGGATCGGTTACGACGCGTCTTGGATCGCTTGAAAGTAAAGTCAACTTACTTTCGGCACAGTTCACCGATGTCGCCAGCATGGCGATCAAGGACCATCCGAGGATCGACAACCTTGAACAACGCGTCGGTGCTCTCGAATCAGAAACACATTGATGGCAACAGCAGCCCCCACAACTTTTACAGATCAGATCGAATACTCCGAAGAAGTAGCGGAGTTTTCGCCGGATATCATCGATGAAATGTACGGCCACCTCGCTAAGTACCCGCCAGAGCGGAGCCGTTCTGCTTTGATACCGCTCTTGACGCTGGTCCAGCGTGAACGTGGATGGATAGACAACCCGGGTGTGAATTTCCTCGCAAAATTCCTCGGACTGCATGTTACCGATGTTTGGGAAACGGCGACGTTCTATTCGATGTTCAATCTGCGCCCAGTGGGCCGCCACCACATCCAGATCTGCAAGACGCTCTCGTGCAAGATCATGGGCGAGCCCGAGATCACCGATCATATCTGTAAAAAGATCGGTATTCACCCTGGCGAAACAACCGAGGACGGCAAGTTTACCGTCACGATGGTCGAATGCCTCGGAAGCTGCGGTACGGCGCCGATGATGCAGATCGGGTTTGATTATCACGAGGACCTGACAACGAAGAAGGTAGATGAGATTTTGGATTCGTGTCAGTAGGTTGGATGTGTCAGTAGCTCGCACGTGTCAGTAGCCCGCACGTGAGTAAGGGCTCGACATATATCTCGTTCAACGTTATTTTGACTACTCGCGACTACATAGAGTTTCAGGATCGTTCGGTAGCAAAAGGGTATTTGATAACATTCCGGTGCTACGGAACATGGCTGCACGGAGACGAACAAGGCTCCGTCGATCGACGATGGCACAACACGTATGGCACTACGATGATCAAGCCTGACGCCGAAAAAGTTAGTCGAAAGGCGAGCCAATTAAAGAGCGAGACTTTTCTGCTGCGCGGACGCGAGCGAAAAGTCGTTGAAGAAGCGATCAGAGAAGTCTGCGATGTTCGGGGATACGGATTATTCGCTGTGAACGTGAGGACCAATCACGCTCACTCGGTCGTTAGTAATTCCGATAAACCGGAACGATTGATGAATAGCTTTAAGGCGTATTCTACTAAGGCTCTAAGAACTGCCGGTTTACTCGCAGCCGACGCTCGGGCATGGAGCCGTCATGGAAGCACGAGATATCTCTGGACAGACGACCACATTTCAGCGGCGGTTGACTATGTAGTCAACGGGCAGGGCGGTGACTTGCCGAAGTTTGAATAGTAGTTGTGTCAGTAGCCCGCACAGTAAGTAGGGACTCAACGTAGAGCTAGATAACGTTGGCCACCACGCTCGACCACGTTACCTGATATTGACTTATGAATGAACTTGAGCCCTTACTTACGTGCGGGCTACTGACACGAGGATTTGACGACTGAAAAGGTGGATAAGATTTTGGAGGAATGTCAATGAGGGAAGGAACTCAAACGATAGCAAATCAGCAACCCACAAATGTCTTTGTCGCTTTCGAGATGCTTCTTGAGGAAATAGAGGCGGAGGTCGAAATCGTAAATCGAGCAGGTGGAAGGGCGTTCGAGCGAGGGAACTATGAAGATACCCGCGCAATTCTCGAACGAGCTGGCGTGGTCACAAGTTTCCGGGATCGGACTGATGCGTTGCGTCGCGATTGGGATAGCTTCTTCGCTTCAGCCGAAGCCAAGGAAGATGTTGAGACGCTCGCTGAACGGCGAAATCTTGGACGCCTATCACGAGGATTGAGGACGCCTGAGCAGGCGTACAATCGACCAATTCTTGAGGTACTGAACTAGATGGGCGGCAGGGGGCCAATGAGCGAGGTACTCGACAAAGTTCAAGTCAAGTTGGGTGGTGTGCTAAAAGACGTGGACTTCGAACCGTTGGCATCCGACACCAATATTCTTCGTTGGCGAAATGCAGCCCAGTGGGCAAGGAATACGCTGGTTAAGGAAAGGCTGCTTAAGAATGATAGTCCACGAGGAACTTGGGAAATCACTGAAGCAGGTACTAAGGCCCTACGCGAAACATAATGGAAATCAAAGCAATTGGCTGTGAGCCGCTTCAGTTGAAGCGAATGCACATCAAGGATGGGCACACGCTAAAGGTGTATCGCGAAACGGGCGGTTACAAGACGCTCGAAAAGGCGCTCAAGATGGCGCCGGCGGATATTATCGAAGAGGTGAAACTGTCAGCGCTGAGAGGGCGTGGCGGTGCCGGATTCCCGACCGGGATGAAATGGTCGTTTGTTCCAAAAGATTCGCCGAAGCAGAAATATATCGTCTGCAACGCCGACGAGTCAGAGCCTGGCTCATTCAAAGACCGGTATTTGATGGAACGCGACCCGCATTCAATGATCGAAGGGATGATCATCGCCGCGTATACACTTGGTTCGCAGACGGGCTACATTTATACACGCGGCGAATATAAGTACCTGATCGATATTATGGATGCCGCCCTTGCCGAGTGCCGCGAAGCCGGCATTCTCGGCAAAAACATCTTCGGCTCGGATTTTTCGTGCGATATTCATACGCACACCGGCGCCGGTGCTTATATCTGCGGTGAAGAAACGGCATTGCTCTCGAGCCTTGAAGGGTTTCGAGGTCATCCGCGGATGAAGCCTCCGTTTCCGGCCGTCGAGGGTCTGTATGCATCGCCGACGATCGTAAATAATGTCGAAACATTCACCTCGATCCCGCAGATCATCGAAATGGGTGGAATTGCCTGGCGCGATCTTGGCACGGAAAAATCGGGCGGGACAAAGCTTTGGTCTATCAGCGGACACGTTAAGAAACCGGGCGTTTACGAGCTTCCGATGGGCTACGCCGATATGGAAAAGTTCATCTTCGAGGATTGCGGCGGGATGCTTCGCGACGATAAGAAGCTCAAGGCGGTCATCCCAGGCGGTTCGAGCGTTTACATAATGAATGCCGGCCAGATTCTCGGCAAAAACGTCACGCTGGATTACGAGGGCCTTGTCGCAGCGGGCTCGATGCTTGGCACGGGCGGGATGATGGTTATGGATTCCACGGTCGATATTATGGAATCGACCAAGAATCTGTCGGAGTTCTATAAACACGAATCGTGCGGTTGGTGTACCCCATGCCGCGAAGGAACGGATTGGCTCGTCAAAATTTTCGACCGCATTGCATCAGGCGGCGGACGCCCCGAGGATGCACAGCTGCTGCTCGACATCTGCGACAACATCGAAGGCAAAAGCTTTTGCCCGCTAGGTGATGCGGCCGCATGGCCGGTCCAAAGCGCGATCAAACAGTTTCCGGATGATTTTAGGAAGTGGCTCGTCGATAATACGAATGGCGATATCGTTGCAAATGTTTAACTTCGTGTTCGAAACTGTCAATACGATTTATGTTTTTCACTAAAATAGGGAGGATGCTATGAAACAACTTAGACTTCTTGTACTGCTGATGTTGGGTCTCTTGCTTTTTTCTGGGATTATCTCGGCGCAAAACAATCAGGTCATCATATACAACGATTTCAATTTTCAGGGTGCCAACATAGCTCTTACAGGAAACTGGAACGGAACGGGTGGCTTTGACCGGAACATAAAGTCGGTCCGCATTCCCCAGGGGTACAGGGTGACCATGTTCCAAGAGAAGAATTTCAGGGGAACGTCGACGGGGGTTATGACGGAAGACTGGAACCCAGGCCGGGGTGCCCACTGGATCAACCGGGTTCGTTCGATCCGGGTCGAAGGTGGATACGCTCCTCCGCCGACTCCGGGCGATTTCCCTGTGATTTACGCCCAGGCGAATTACCAGGGGCCGGCTGAAGCGATAGAAAACGGCTATGCCGGACGGCGTGACTGGGAAGGCTCGCCTCATCGAATCCGATCGATCCGTGTGCCTGCCGGCTGGAAACTTACGCTATATACACTGCGGAATTACACCGGGCAGCAAACCACGGTCACATCCAGTATATCGTGGGTTCCCGGCGATTGGTGGAGCGGGAAAGTTCGTTCGATACGAGTTGAACGTACCGGCGGCGGCACAACTCCGGGCGGTTCCGTTGTGATCTATGCCCAAAACAACTATAACGGCCCAGCCATGGCCGTCGATCGCGACTGGCCGGGCAATCGTGATTGGGACGGCAGGCCGCACAGGATTCGTTCCATCCGGGTGCCGCAGGGTCGACCAATTATGGTTTATGAAAAGACAAATTACCGCGGCAGGTCATATCTCGTGACATCGGACTGGGCGCCGCAGCCGGGCGATTGGTGGTTCGGTCGGATCCGTTCGATCAAACTCAATCCGGGGCCACAGCCTAGATAGTACTAACAAAAGTTAGTGTCGCGGGAGCCATCGTGAAGCATGGCTCCCGGCAAATTGTAAAGTTTGCGACCAACCGGGATATTTTGATGCAGTTCAATATGAGTAGAATCTGTGTTCGAACCGCGATCCTCTTTTTGATCGCAATTTCGACATTTGCGGCCTCCGTATTGGCACAAAGCGGTGGCCTTGTGGCATCGACGCGAATTGCGACGATGCCCGCAGCCCAATTCAACGCACGATTGAACGAGGTCTTTGGCACGTCCGCTCCAGAACCGCTTCGAGGTTCTTTGAATCTATATAAGGTTACTTACCGCTCGCGGGACGCGAATGGAAGAAATGCGGTCTTGTCCGGACTTGTCGTCGTTCCATCGAATGGGGCACCGAACGGTCTCGTGGTTTTCAACCACGGCACTACAGTTTACAACGGCCATATGCCGTCAAGATTTACGAGTAAAACTAAGGGAACAGAGCCGGAAACGGCAATACTTGCCTTCGCGTCGGGCGGTTACGCGATCGCGATGCCGGATTATATCGGCCAGGGCGATCACACCGGCGGACATCCGTATCCGGCGAACATAGTCAACGCGCAGGCAGGAATCGATTTGATCAAAGCCGCCAGCGAAGTCGGTCGACGAAATACGGTGAATATCGGTCGACAGCTTTTTATTACTGGTTATTCGGAAGGCGGCGGCGTCGCGATGGCTCAGGTTCGCGAGCTTGAACGCTCAAACGACCCGGCGCACCGCGTGACGGCGGCGGCTCCAGCATCTGGGCCTTATGACCTGTCCGGATCAACGCGGGAATTCATGCTTGAACAGCCGACAGATCAGGCCGGTTTTGTTGTTCGAACATATCTGCTAGGCGACTTGGTATATTACGTGCATAAGAGCAAGGGCGTGAAGATCTCGGACTATTTCAAATCGACAATGGCCTTTACGATCAATAACGCTTACGGTGGGAAGACCAAGGACGAAGACATCATCAAGCGAATCGGCTTGACCGCCATCCTGATGCGGGCGAAAAACAATATTTACAACGTCGTCACGCCGCGTTTTAAACAAGCAATTGAAACGATGGATCTGCGCGATCCGGCTGTAAGTTTGCTAAAAGACAACGACGTTTATGACTGGTCGCCGAGATCCAAAATGCTGCTCATTAATCTCGAGGGCGATACGATCGTGACGCCGAGGAATTCGGAGGTGGCATTCCAGACAATGCGTCGACGGGGAGTCGGGCGCGAGACGCTGCGGCGGTCGATCATACGCGATTCGAGTCTGAATCACATAACCGCGGTACCGGCAGCGATGCTTCAGGCCCGACATTTTTTCGATGGCGGCTTCCAGGGCGTTCGTGATCTGGACGAAAATTAGGTAGTATTTCTGATTCAACAGTTTTGATAGAGAGGTAATAATTATGGGAAAAGGCGATAAAAGATCACGAAAGGGAAAGATCGTAACTGGTAGTTTCGGTAAAACCAGACCGAAGAAAAAGAAGGCTCACAGCGCGGAAGTCGTTGCTGATGCCAAAGCGAAGAAAAAGAAAGAAGCCTCAGGTTAAGGTAACAGTTTTCAATGTCAACTGAATTGATCAAAGTAACGATAAACGAACAGGAATTCGAGGTTGCTAAAGGCTCCCGCCTGATCGACGTCTGCCGTGAAAAAGGCTTTGGGATCCCTTCGTTTTGTTATTATCAGGACCTCGAACTTCAGGCGTCCTGTCGTATGTGTCTCGTCCGCATCGAAAAGATGCCGAAGCTCCAAACGTCCTGCACGATCATCTGCTCCGACGGAATGGTAGTCACTACGACCGGCGACGAGATCGAAAAGGCGCAGCGCGCGATGGGTGAGTTTTTGCTTATTAACCACCCGCTGGATTGCCCTGTTTGCGATCGGGGCGGCGAATGCGAACTGCAGGAAGTCATTTTCGATTGGGGCGACGTCGAAGAGCGGTTTACGGAGAAGAAGAACGCAGCGCCGGAGAAATATCTTTCGCCGATCGTCGCCAACGACCCTCAGAGGTGCATTCTCTGCAAACGCTGCACTCGAGTCTGCGACGAATGGATGGGCGAAGATGCCATTGAAGCCGGAAACCGCGGTGTAAATACCGTGATCGGAACCTACGGCGGCTGGCTTAACTGCTCGCAGTGCGGAAACTGTATTGAAGTTTGCCCGACCGGTACCCTCCTCGATGGCGTTTACCGTCACGAAACACGTCCATGGGAACTTGAACAGACTGTTTCAACGGACGTTTACGGCTCTGATGGGATGCAGATCAGTATCGGGTCACGCGCTGGCGCGGTGCATCGGATCGTAGCGCGAGACCGATATGTTAATGGTTTGAACGGTGAGTTTCTTGATGTAAAAGCAAGATTTGGCCACGGATTCGTGAACCATCCGGATCGAATCAAGACCCCTATGATCCGTTATTCGAAAGGCGGGAAGCTCATTCCGGCTACCTGGGACAACGCGATCAAGTTCGCCGCTGACAAACTCGCTGAATGCGGATCTTCCGTTGGAGTGATCGCGAGCCCGCGTCTGACGAACGAATCGATCTTTACGTTGAAGCGATTTGCGCAGGAAGCAGTCAAATCGGACAATTTTGCTACGGCAGATCGCTCTGACCCCTCCCACGTTTTAGAAAACTTAAGTGTTCCACTATGTACTCATAAGGAAATAAGGTACGCAAAAACGATCCTGCTCGTCGGCGGGGAGCCGGAAGAGGAACAATCGTTCACGGCTAAGCAGATACGACAGGCCGTCAGGAACGGCGGTGCCGATCTCATTGTTGTCAACGATCGTCCGATACGTCTAACTGCTCAGGCTAAACAGTTTATTCATATCAATCCGGGTTCATACGATGCATTCGCTCTCGCTCTTTCGGGGACGGACGTTAATGATTCAGCGGATAGAATGGGTATTCAGGCCGCAGAGCTCGACCTCTTGTCCAGTTCAATGAGCGCGGCCGTCGGAGATCTGATCATAATGATCGGATCGGACCTTTCGCCCAATGCCCAAACCGTTTTGGCGGCGACGGCGGCTAAGTTCGAGGCAGGCGATCGTCGAGTGCTGATCCATCCGCTTCCGCTTTACAATAACTCGGTCGGTGCCTTTGATCTAATGGCGGGCAAAAAGCCGCTTCGCACCGTAGCTATGAGTTCGAAGGGCTTGCTCATTGCCGGAAGCCTGGAGGATGCGACCATTTTGCAGGGTAAAGAGTTCGTCGCGGTGCAGGAACTCTTTGAAACCGAGACGACCGAAGTGGCGGACGTAGTGTTTCCGGCGGCAAGTTTTGCCGAAGTGGATGGCACGTATACAAACAATTCCGGAAACGTTCAACGGGTGAGGAAGGCCATCGATCCAATTCATCAATCGAAACCGGACTGGCATATCACCACTTTGATCGCGCGCGAAATGGGCATCGATTTTGGATATGATTTCTCGGCATCGATGGTGTTTAAGTCCATAGCCGATAGCGTGCCGGCATACAATGGTCTTCGATATTCGGCATTTAAGGATGAGTCCGATCCGGCGCAAGTGAAGCATTTGATAGTGGAATCTGACGTGACGGGAGCGATCGATGCGCTAAGGAAAGCGTCGGAAGATATCAAACCGAGCGAGAAGGTCACGGATGTACCTCGTGTTGGTCACAAGCTGCACAGGCTAACCACGTTGACCAGCAAGACTGAGCAGTTTCACCTTCTTGCCCATGGCAATCCGAAGCCGGACAGCCTTCTGGTGTCCCCGCTGGTACAGTTCCAACCGGACGGAACACCGCGTGAATCAAGCATAGAAGCATCCGCAGCAGTACATGCTTCGGATCGGGCACACATCGGCATCAACAAATAGTTCGCTATGGAATCTGTAATAAAAACTGCATTTCCGTTCATCGTCATCTCGGTCGCGATATTGCTCGCGTTTCAGGGGGTGCTGATGATCGTTGCATACACGGTGCTCGCCGAACGCAAGGTGCTCGGTTGGATCCAGGGACGGATCGGCCCAAACCGCGTCGGGCCGTGGGGCCTGCTTCAGCCGTTTGCCGATCTGCTGAAGTTCATCTTTAAGGAAGATCTTGTTCCGGATAAATCGACGAAGTTCGTCTATTTTCTAGCGCCATTGGTCGCGTTGACGTGTGCCTTGCTGCCGATCGTTGTTTACCCATTCGGACCGGCGATCACTTCTGTCGACTGGAGCTTTCTCCCATTCGGACTCGGAGATGGCGTGAAGCAGCTGCCGATGACGATCTCGCAGATAGATGTTGGGGTGTTGTTCGTCCTCGCGATAACCTCGATCGGTGTTTACGGAATTGCACTTGCGGGCTGGTCATCCAACAATAAATACAGCCTTATGGGCGGGCTGCGGTCGTCGGCACAGATGATCTCGTATGAACTCGCGATGGGCGCATCCGTGATAGGCGTCGTGATGCTCGCTGGTACGCTCGACCTCAACGGCATCATCCACGCCCAGATAAATTCTACATTCAAATGGTTTATCATCCCGCAATTTATAGGATTTATCGTGTTTCTGATCTCCGCGTTCGCAGAGACGAACCGAGTTCCGTTCGATCTTCCCGAAGCTGAAACAGAGCTTGTCGCAGGATTTCATACTGAGTATTCAGCACTGAAATTCGCGCTTTTCTTTATGGCGGAGTACGTGAATATGTTCACCGTATCCGTAATGGTAACTGTGTTGTTTCTCGGCGGCTGGTACGTTCCGGGATTGAGTTACATCTTTGAGCCGGGCTCGATCCCTTACGCTCTCGCAAGCCACGTCGCCTTTATCGGCAAGATCTGCGGGTTTTTGTTCTTTTATATCTGGGTCCGCGGAACCTTGCCGCGATTTCGCTTCGACCAGCTGATGAATTTTGGGTGGAAGTTTTTGCTTCCCGTCGCATTAGGAAACGTCCTTTTGACTATCCTCGTTGTTTATTTTCTCAATTCGTGACCGTTGAAATCTTGTAATGGCTACTAACGTTCTATTTTTTCTGTTTGCAGGCTTGGCGATCGGGTGCGCACTATCGATGGTCTACCATAAGAATCCGCTCTACAGCGCTATTTCTTTGGTAGGTGTTTTTATCTCATTGTCGTGTCTATACGTGACTCTTGCAGCCCCGTTCATTGCTGCCGTTCAATTGCTGATATACGCCGGCGCGATAATGGTATTGGTTGTCTTCGTAATAATGTTGCTAAACCTTGACGAAGAAAATCGCGACAACCGATTGCGTTACTTATATTTTCTAGGCGGAGCATTGGGCGTGGTACTTCTCGGTCAAACTTTGTTCATATTTTATGCGGTCTTGAAGGCACCGAAACACACCGTCGAACAATCGGAAACTGTCGGTAAAACCCTGAGCATCGGCACGGCAATGTATACCCAATACCTTCTGCCGGTCGAAATAGTTGGAATATTACTCTTGATGTCGATCATCGGCGGCGTGGTCCTCTCCAGGCATTTGACTCATCGGCAGCTTGAGTTGGTAGTGGAAAATGAACTTGACCGACGGAATCAAGAGAGTGAGACAGGAGACTATCGCACCGCGCTGTAACAACAATAAGATGGAACCAAGCTTAGCAAGTTATTTGGCATTATCGGGCATCCTGTTTGCGATCGGTGCCGTCGGCGTTATCTTTAAGCGCAATGCGTTGGGTATGTTCATGTGCATCGAGCTTATGCTCAACGCAGTAAACCTCACCTTCGTGGCATTTTCGCGGTACTACGCGGATGTCACTGGCCAGTTGTTCGTATTTATGGTTATGAGTGTGGCCGCGGCTGAGGCGGCCGTAGGCCTCGGGATAATAATCACGTTCTTCCGTAACCGCCAGTCGGTGGATGTCGACGACGCGAGCATATTGAAAAATTAGTGATGGATCGATGCGTGAACAAAGCTTCCGAATGTGCATAGGCCGCATCGTACGGCAGCGGTCAGTTAGAGTTTTAGGTCGATGTTAAATGCCGATGTTTTGACATTTCAGGAGTTTGCGATGCATGAACCGCTTCCGTTATCAAAGATTCAAGGAGCTGTGCTCGAATTTTTGCAAGGGCGGGACGATGCGGTTCTGTTCGGAGCACAGGCCGTAAATGCATATGTCAGCGAACCGCGTGCTACTCAGGATGTCGACATTATATCCACGCGTGCGATTGAGTTCGCGGAAGAGTTGCGTGAGCATCTTAGCGAAACGTATCATATCGCGATTCGTGTTCGCGAAGTTGGTGGCCGAGGGTTAAGGCTTTATCAGGTCCGAAAAGAAGGAAACCGTCATTTGGTTGACGTGCGGATCGAGAATACGCTCCCGGCGACCGAGGAAATCGAAAAGATTCGCGTATTGACGCCGGTCGAATTGATTGTGAGCAAAGTGATCTCGTATCAATCGCGTCGTGGAAAGCCTAAATCCGGAACCGACTGGCGAGATCTAGCTATGCTTCTTGTCAGGTTTCCTGAGCTTAAAGTAGCTGATGGTGATGTAGGAAAGATTCTTTTGGAACGTAATGTCGATGAAAACGCGGTCAAATTTTGGAACGATTTGGTTCAACAAGATTTTTCGCTCGATGACGAAGACGATGATCTGAGTTTTTAGAATGACTGAGAATAACCTTTTAAGTCTAATAATTTTCGCGCCGCTTGCTGGTGCCCTCATCAACTGGCTGATCGGCGGGCGGCTAAAGAATGAATCATTCAGCGGCCTTGTCGCATGCGGAAGCATTGCTGTTTCTATGATCGTCGCGTTTATGATCGCATTCGGTATCGGAACTCCGCACGTCGGGGCCCTCGTAGCTCCGGAAGGCAAACCTGTCCTCGATCATCTATGGACATGGATAAATGTCGGCGGATTTCGGGCCGATTTCGGTCTCGGGATGGACCGGCTTTCCGGTATTTACGCGTGTTTTGTTACATTCGTCGGCCTTTTGATCCATATATTTGCGACGGGTTATATGCGGGGAGACAAGGGTTTCTACCGCTTTTTCGCATACTTGAACCTGTTCATGTTCTCGATGCTGACGCTCATTTTGGCGGATAATTTTCTGCTGATGTTCGTCGGTTGGGAAGGAGTTGGCCTCTGTTCGTATCTCCTTATCGGCTATTATCTGAAAAAAGATGAGGCTCGCGAAGCCGCCAAGAAGGCTTTCGTGATGAACCGGATCGGCGATTGGGGAGTGCTCATCGGGATATTTCTTATCTTTACGCTTACAGGATCGATCTCGTTTTATGACAAGACTGTTGACGGAACTCCTGTAGCAAGCGCGCTGAACATTTTCGCCCAAATGTCGGCGGATCCGTTCACGCTCGGATCGATCGTGGCCGGCGGGATCACGTCCGTTGCCGTGCTTTTATTCATAGGAGCCACCGGTAAATCTGCTCAAATTCCGCTTTTCACATGGCTGCCCGACGCGATGGCCGGCCCGACGCCCGTTTCGGCACTGATCCACGCGGCGACGATGGTTACCGCGGGCGTTTATATGGTCGTCCGCTGCAATGCGATCTATCAAAACGCGCCCACAGCAATGTTTATCGTGGCTATCATTGGATGCGCGACGGCCATATTTGCCGCAACGATCGGACTTGCTCAAAACGATATCAAGAAAGTTCTCGCGTACTCGACCGTTTCTCAGCTCGGCTATATGTTCCTTGCGTGCGGTGTCGGGGCATTTGTAGCCGCTATCTTTCACGTGATGACCCACGCGTTCTTCAAGGCGCTTCTGTTTCTCGGTTCGGGCTCAGTTATACACGGTATGCATCACGAGCAGGATATGCGTCGGATGGGCAACCTGCGCAAATTCATGCCCGTCACGTTCATCACGATGATGATGGGTTGGCTTGCGATCTGCGGAATCCCGATCTGGGCCGGCTTTTTCTCAAAGGACGAGATCCTTTATAAGACGTTTGCCGCTCCGAATATCCCAGAACCGTGGAATTATGTTTTGTGGGTCGTCGGATTGATCACTGCAGTTCTCACGGCTGCGTATATGACGCGGATGATGTGGATGACATTTTTCGGTGAGGAGCGATTTCACGAGGATATTGCCGAAGTACACGCCTATGCTGCTCAGACTGACGAGCATTCCGATTCGCATACGCAAGATGACGATGAAGATCATCACCACGCCTTACCGCACGACTTTAAGCCTCACGAATCGCCGTGGACGATGACCGTCCCATTGATCGTTCTTGCATTTTTGTCGACCGTTGGCGGCCTTGTCGGCGTGCCGTATGCGATGAGTTCTCTGTTCGGGGCCGGTGATGTCAACGTTTTTGAACACACACTTGAGCCGGTTATCGCGAAGGTCGGAAATAGTGCCGCGAAGGATGCGCATTCCGCGGCGCCTGCGAAGGACGTACAAAGCCCCTCGGTAAAGCACTTTTACGGATCCGCGCCGGCTGCAGCTGCAGCATCTGCGACAGAATCACATGACGCGCATTCTCCGGAAGAGATTCGCACCGAACGGCTCCTCGCGGTCCTTTCCGTTTTACTTGCGTTATCGGGTATCGGCATCGGTTTTGCGTTATTCGGGAAGACCCCGCTTCGTAAATTGCCGAAGATACTCGAAGAAAAATGGCGTATCGACGAGTTATATAACGGATATATCGTCGACCCCATAACGACTCTTTCGCGAAATGTGCTCTGGAAAGGGATCGATCTAGGATTTGTCGACGGTATCGTGAACGGGATCGGCCATTTCGTCACGTCACTCGGCTCATTATTTAGAACAATTCAGGTAGGGTTTGTTCGCAGTTACGCGGCATTTATTCTCGCCGGGGCCCTCGTATTGATCGGGTATTTTATGTATTTTGGGTTTAAGCTGATCGGATAGGGTTCTACCATATGGATTTCATTTCTGAAAATCTTTTGACAATACTTATTTTGCTGCCGGTCTTCGGTGGACTGCTTGCGCTCGGCCACCAGATGTTTTGGAAACACGAACAACAGACAAAATGGATCACTCTCGGCTTTACGATCGTCAACTTTCTGATCTCACTGCTGCTTTTGGCCGACAATGGGGTGGTTTCTGCGGCTGGGTTTTCGTTTGAGAGGAATGTGCCTTGGATCTCGGCGATCAACACTAATTACCACGTTGGTGTGGATGGACTAAGTATTTGGCTGGTGCTGTTAACCACGTTCATTATGCCGATCTCAGTGATCTCGGCTTGGAACGCGATTGAAAAATGGCCGACCGCTTTTTTTGTTTTCCTGCTTCTTCTCGAAAGTGCGATGATCGGCGTATTCGTATCGCTCGATCTGCTCGTTTTTTATCTGTTTTTCGAAGCGTCACTCGTGCCGATGTTCTTCCTAATTGGCATCTGGGGTGGTCAGAACCGTATTTATGCCGCCGTCAAGTTTTTCATATTTACGGCACTCGGCAGCTTGCTCATGCTTGCGGCTATCATAGTCCTTTATTACCTCCATGCTGATGCAACCGGGATCGGGTCGTTCGATTTTGTAACACTCCTTAATTCCCTTAAGATCGGTAATCTTGTGCTTGCTCCGCAGACCGGAATGCTTTTGTTCCTGGCATTTGCGCTTGCGTTCTCTATCAAGGTTCCCATCTTTCCGTTCCATACTTGGCTGCCCGATGCGCATACTGAAGCTCCGACGGCTGGTTCGGTGATCCTGGCAGCGATCCTTTTGAAAATGGGCACTTACGGCCTAATGCGATTCAATTTCGCTTTTTTCCCTGAAGCGTCACGCGAGCTCGCCTGGATATTCATTATTCTCGCGATCATCGGGATCATTTATGGGGCCCTCGTCGCGATGGTACAGCCGGATATGAAGCGGCTTGTCGCTTATTCATCGGTCGCTCATATGGGGTTTGTGATCCTCGGGATGTTCTCGTTTACGGAATGGGGAATGCAAGGTGCACTTTACACCATGCTGGCCCACGGCGTTTCGACCGGAGCGCTATTCTTGCTTGTCGGATTTATTTATGAACGCCGGCATACCAGAGAGATCAAAGATTTCGGCGGCCTTGCGAATGTAATGCCAGTCTACGCGACGCTCTTCGTGATCACGACCATGGCGTCCATAGGCCTGCCGTTTCTCAATGGATTCGTAGGGGAATTCCTGATAATGGTTGGAATGTGGAAGTCGCAAATCTTGCTGATAACCGACGGTGTTAACTGGAACTATATCGCTACGATGTTTGCCGGCAGCGGTGTCATCTTCGCAGCTGTCTATCTGCTGTGGATGGTTCAGCGCGTCTTCTTCGGCAAGGTCACGAATCCGAAAAACAAGTTCCTCGGCGATCTGAGCTGGCGAGAGATCGGGTTGATGGTTCCTCTCCTTTTTCTAATGATTTATATGGGTGTCTATCCGCGGCCGATCTTAGATTTGTCCGAAAAAAGCATCAACGCGATCAAGGAACGGGTTATGCATCAAGCAGGCGGAAGCGTCGACCACGCAAATGAAGGGGCCCGAGAGGTCATCGGCAATTGAATTACGAATATAAAGCTCGAATCAAATGAATACGATCTTATTAGCAGATATTGTTAATCCCAATGCAGATATAGGGTCCATCCTGCCCGAATTGATCGTTGCCGCAACCGGCGTGATCGTGATGCTCTACGACAGCTTTTTTCCAAGAGATCGGACCATAACCAGCGTCATCTCGCTTCTCGGGATTGTCGTATCCGCGGTGGTGCTCACTATGTTGTGGTCGGCCGGAAACACGGCGCCCGCTTCATCGTGGAATGGAATGATCGCGACCGATAATTTGCGGCTTGCGTTTTCTTTTGTGTTCCTGCTGGTTACCGCCCTGACGATCTTGATCTCTACGGTTTGGGTCGAACGCGAAGACGTCCCTGTCGGTGAGTACCATGCGCTTCTATTGTTCGCGACATTCGGGATGATGCTGATGGCCTCGGGTAACGATATGGTCGTGCTGTTTCTTGGCCTTGAGACATCGTCGATCGCCACCTATGTAATGGCGGGGCTCAGAAAGACCGATCTCCGATCCAACGAATCCGCTATGAAATATTTTATTTTGGGTTCGTTCGCATCTGCATTTCTACTTTATGGTATGGCCTTGGTTTACGGAGCAACGGGTTCAACCAATATTCCCGAGATCGCGGCCAAAATATCTAACCCTAACTTCCCTGCGCTTCTGCTTGTCGCTGCAGCTATGATGATCGTCGGCTTCGGGTTCAAGGTCGCAACCGTCCCCTTTCACGTGTGGACACCGGATGTCTACGAGGGCGCACCTTCCGCGATAACAGGATTTATGGCAACTGGGCCAAAATCAGCCGCATTCGCCTCATTCCTCCGTGTTTTTGTGATCGGTTTTCCGCTGGTCGCGGGCGTAAAGGCATCGGGCTTTCTTCACGAAACTTGGATCACGACACTCGCGATCATGGCGATATTTTCAATGACCATCGGGAACGTTGCCGCAATTCTCCAAAATAATGTGAAGCGAATGCTCGCCTATTCTTCGATAGCGCATGCGGGTTATGCACTGGTCGGCTTTATCGGGGCCGGTGTCGCCGTTTCGGTCCAGGGAAGGGACGAAGCCGTGGCTGCCGTTGCTTTTTATTTACTGGCGTATGCAATAACAAATATTGGAGCCTTTGCGATCGTGACACTGGTTGGTCAGAAGAATGACCGCCGGGCCGAGTTTGATGACTACAACGGTATAGGTTTTCGGTCGCCGGTTATCGCCTTTAGCCTTGCCTTATTTATGCTCAGCCTTATGGGCCTCCCGCTAACGGCCGGGTTTATGGCTAAAGTGCTTGTGTTTCGTCCGGCGCTCGAGAACGGGGAACCGCTGCTGGTCATTCTCGTGGTCGCGGCAGTGGTGAACACCGTTATTTCGGCTTATTATTACCTTCGTCTCATTGTCGTAATGTTCTTCCGAGATCGAACGACGCAATGGATTGAACCGCGGATGACCATCGGTATGGCGACAGCGCTCGTTATCGCGGTCATGGGGGTCTTTTACCTCGGGATCTTTAGCGATCAATTGATAAGCAAATTTTCTGAAACGGTACCGTCACAGGTGCTTTTGAAATAGGAATTGATGTACCGAGACGTCGATATCGAGACTTGGCCGCGTCGTACGGCATTTGAGTATTTTAGGGATTACGACGACCCATTTTTTAATATTGCGGCTAATTTAGATGTCACACAGCTTTATGCATACGTAAAAGACTCCCGGCTCTCATATGCTTTAGCAGCGCTGTTTTATTCCCAGGAAAGTGCAAACGAGATACGGGAATTCAAGATCAGACTCCTGAATGACCGGCCGGTCGAATGTGATTCGGTACACGCCACACAGACCATCCTGAATCCGGACGAATCGTTTTCGTTTTGTTATTTTGAGAATCGAACGGATGTGTTCGAATACGTTCGGTATGGACGTGAGGCGACTGCGATATATAAAGAGCGGAAGACATTCGATGTCGAAAGCGGTCGATTGGATCTGATCTATTATTCAGTAATTCCATGGATTTCGTTTACAAGCTTTAAGCACGCGAGCCGAATAGATAATCGCCAAACGGTACCTAGGATCGTTTTTGGCAAAATATTCGATTCGGGTCCCTTAAAACTGATGCCTGTCTCGGTGGAGGTCAACCACGCGATAATGGACGGACTTCATGTAGGCAAGTACTTTGCGAGCTTTCAGGATAAGATCCGTTCGCTTTGACATTGTGCACGCCCGTTTTTCGATGCCCGAAATAGTTTCACGAGTCAAGGAAAAGCTGGGGACCGAGTGGATACCAGTCATTTACAGAGAGAAGGTCCGATCACAGCGGACGCGTTTGTACCGGCTCGATGATTTGTATCGCGGCAGTGACCCGATCATTATGCACACGCTTCTCGGCATAGAACTGAAGGCGGGAAAAACTCGGATCAGCTGCCCGGACCTTGCGACAGCACGGTATTTACGTGTTTTTGCCCGATTCGGATGTCGTGAATTTGCAATACCATACGACATTACAAAGATCTCGGCGATAGCGGACCAGATGGAGGTCGCCTGGCACAGGTTAATGCTGACTATCGACGATGAAACGGCTGGTAAGTCGAAGCGATCTCGCGGTTTTGCCCGCTCATTGGTGATCCGTGAAATGCGCAGAGAGATCGAAGAAACGGGAGCCGGTGCCGTGATGCCTGAGTTCAGTAAAACAACCAAGCAAATCGCGGATTAGAACTTTCATCGAAGTTAATGACGCTTTTGCAAACCGGCATAGTTTGCGGTATTTTTGTAACGCTTATGTTTGATGGAATGACTACAACTAACGAACTGGAAACGCTTCCGTTTCCCTATTCAAGGAATTCTTACTGCCGGTATGAGCCTTTTGAGAAGAAGATCGGTCATGCGAAGGTCTTGATCGTAAATGACCTGCTTCGTTATGAATCTGACCTTTCTCCGCTTGCACTGGCCGAATGGAGCGGTTCGATCGATGGCAAACTCGAGTTCGAGCGATTTGTATCCTCGATGGCATGCAACAATATCGCTAAGAATGTATTGCGCCTCGTCAAAAATCCGAAAACCCTTACTGTTCACTTATCTGAGATCGCCGATGCTGCAAGGGATTTCGCTCCGGATGCGATCGTGATGAGCGGCTCTTTCAGCGATTTCGATTATTATAATTTTGATCATCTCCAGGGATTTGAGAAATTTATAGTAGAAACAAAGATCCCGGTCCTGGCAATATGCGGTGCGCATCAGCTCGTCGGTCAGGCGTTCGGCTCCCGACTCACGACTCTCGACGACGTCGAATTATCTGAAAAGCGCAACGATCGAATGGTCGAATATCAGTACCGTTTTATCAAGATCGTGGACAAGTCTGACCCGATCTTTGACGGTATCGATGACCAGGTCTCGGGCATTTGGCAGGATTATACGAAAGATGATGACATACTTCGGGTCTGGCAAAATCACGGTGTCCAGGTCGAAGGTGTTCCCGAAGGTTTCAAGCTTCTTGCATCGTCCTACCTTTGCAAAAATCAAATGATGGTCAAACGCTCATCGGGTCAGCTTATCTACGGCGTACAGTTTCATTTAGAGAAGTCCTTCGAAGATTGGTCCAAGAATCCCACCCGTTGGGAGCATCAAAACGAATCCCGCGACGGCCGCATCCTGTTTGAAAATTTCCTCGAGCTCGCTATAGCCCACAGATATTGAAAAAACTCTTGCCCTAAAATTGGAATTGTAATAAAGTCGATTCTCCACCCACTATGTGAGCGAATTTACACTCCGGTGATGTTCGCCTGTTAGTTTCGTAGATCCCTTCGGATCAAGGAGAATAAGAATGACTAAGTTTCGGACTATGGCCATCGCACTTTCGATGGCTTTCATTATGTTTACCGGAAATTCTAACGCACAAGGCGAAAAGACTTTGTATGAGCGCCTCGGCGGTGAAGGCGCCGTCTCGGCTGTCATAGATGACTTTGTAGGCCGTGCGGCCGCCGATGATCGCGTGAACAAGAAATTTGGTAAGACCAATATAGAACGCGTGACATTTCATCTAAAACAGCAAGTTTGCGAGGTTACTGGCGGCCCCTGCAAATATACAGGGCTGAGCATGAAAAAGACGCACAAAAATATGAAGGTCACCTCTGGTGAATTCAATGCCCTGGTCGAAGACCTTATAGCGACACTCGACAAATTTAAGGTTCCGGATAAGGAGAAAGATGAGCTGCTTGGGCTGCGTGGGTCCCTGAAGGGAGACATCGTTGAGGTGGATTCATCCGATACAGGAACACCTTTGCCAAATAAATTCAAGCCGGCTCCACCCCTTAAGAGCAAGGCGAAGAGTAGCCCCTATTAGCCATTCGAACACGAAGATACCTTCTGATCTGAGGGCTCTTCTGGAAACGGCGGGATCACGTTGAACGGATTGAACACGTTGAACACGTTGAACACTTGAACACTTGAACACTTGAACGTTGAACCGTTTAGCTAATCGAAGCAAGGTGCAGGCACATTCTCCAGCGTATTCTTCATTAGCATATCGACCACAGCGTTGAAATCCCCGCCGGATTCTTCGTACACTTTGAGTTGTTCGTCCGCCGACGTTCCGCGATCGAGAATGGTGTGAACATGGTCGATCTCCTTTCGCGAATCGAGCGGATCGACCACGTCATCGACAAATTCCAGAAGTTCGCGGATCAAATCCTTCACCGGTACTTCTTTTTGCTTTCCGAGATCGAGCAGCATCCCGTCCAGCCCATATCGGATTGCCCGCCATTTGTTCTCCTGGATCAAACGACGGTGATAAAGCCGGAACCCGAGATTTTTGTCGATCAGGATCGTCAGTTTCGCGACGATCGCCTGAAACAGCGCCGCGACGGCAATTGTGTCGTCGACACGCGTCGGAATGTCACAAATGCGGAACTCCAAAGTCGGAAACAGATGGTGCGGTCGGACATCCCACCAGATCTTCGAACCGTTTTGGATACAGTTCATTTTTATCAACAGATCGACGTAACTTTGATATTGCTGAAATGACTCAAAATGATCAGGGATCTCTGTTCGGGGAAACTTTTTGAAAACTTCACAGCGGTAAGATTTCAGACCCGTGTTAAACCCAAGCCAGAACGGTGACGACGTGGTCAGAGCCAAAACATGAGGCAGAAAATAACGGGCAGCATTCATAATGTGAATGCGGCGGTCGAGATCCGGAATACCGACGTGCACGTGTACGCCAAAAATTAAGAGACTCCGAGCTACCATCTGCAGTTCGTCCACAAGCAGCTTATATCGGTCACCCTCGTAAATCTCTTGTTCTGACCATTTCGAAAACGGGTGGGTCGAAGCGGCGACGATTGCCATTCCTTTTTTTTGAGCGAGATCCGAGATGATGCATCTAAGCTTTGTAATGTCCTCACGAGCCTCTTGGATATTGGCGCACACGCCAGTTCCGACCTCGATCATGGACTGGATCATTTCCGGCTTGATCTTCTCCCCGAGAAGCAATTTCCCTTCTTCGAGAATTTCGGAAACGTGCGATTTTAGCTCGCGCGTTTCGGGGTCAACAATCTGAAATTCTTCCTCGATCCCGAGAGTAAATTGTTCAAACATACTATTACCTAATTCCAATTTCCTATTATGTAGAAGTCTATCACTATCACTTGGACATAGTCTTAGCGATCTCTAAAAATGCTTCCGCCGCATGTGACAAGACGGAGTTTTTGCGATAGATGAAATTCAGTTTCCTTTCCAGCTTCATCTCGTTCACTGATATCCCGACCAGTTCGCCCCGGGCGACTTCGTGCTCTGCAGAAAGTTTCGGGATCAACGCCACCCCGACGTTGCGGCTAACGAGCCTCTTGATCGCTTCGAGCGAAGGCAATTCGATGGCAATATTTAAACGTACACGGTGTTTTTCAAATGTTTCGATAACGCGTCGGCGATAAGGCGACGGCGCATTATGCGCTATAAATATCTCGTCCGCGAGTTCCCTTACCTGAACGGTCGATTTCGTTCGCAAACGGTGAGATGGACCGACGATCAGAAGCAATTCGTCTGTCAACACCGGCACCGATATTAGCGACGGGTCGTTTGGCATGAACGAAATAACGCCAAGCTCGACCTCGCGTCCCGTGATCTCCTTTGGGATCCTGCTGGCCACGCCGCGGCGGACCTCGATCTTTACTAGTGGATGCCGTAGCCGAAATTCCTCGATCACCGGAAGTAAATAAAAAACGGTATGTTCGTTCGCGCTGATCGATACCTTCCCCTGATGGAGATCGGCCATTTCACGTATAGCATTCTCAGCCGAATTACGGAGGTTAAGCATCTGTTGCGCATAGTCCAGTAGAACTTCCCCGGCAGACGTAAGGGTCCCGTCTTTTGACGACCGGTCGAAAAGTTTTTCCCCAAGTTCGGTTTCGAGTCTTCTTATCGCCTGGCTGACCGCAGGTTGCGTCCGATCTAGCACATCCGCAGCTCGCGAAAAGCTCTTCTCGCGAGCCACTGTGGCCAAAACCTCCAGTTGATTAATGTCCATTAAAGGGTTCCGAAAGTCTCAAAGGATAGACAACAAAATCTTTTCCGCGTTACGAAACAATATTATCAAAACTTCTGATTAGATAACAGGATATAACTCAACATAGGTCCAGCAACGAAGAATTTGAATTATAATTATTTATGCTTATCTAGGATACATAATCTTGACTTTGAGGTCTGTGACTATTAATATCTATTTTTCGGCGAATGAATTATACAATCTACGGGAGTTTTTATGGGTCACGATAGAATTGCGATATTCGACACAACGCTTCGCGACGGCGAACAGTCACCCGGCTGTTCCATGTATCTGGAGGAAAAGGTGGCCTTTGCGCACCAATTGGAACTCCTCGGAGTTGACGTGATCGAATCAGGTTTCCCGATCGCCTCCGATGGAGATTACCGGTCTGTCCGGGCGGTCGCAGCTGAATGTAGAAATTCGGTCATCGCGGGTCTCGCCCGAACGGTCCCTGAGGATATCCTGCGGGCAGCTGACGCCCTAAAAGACGCTTCACGATCTCGGATTCACACGTTTGTCGCGACTTCGGACATTCACATGGAGTTCAAACTGAAGAAGAGTCGGGACGATGTTATCCGGATGACCAAGAATGCTGTTCAACTTGCCGCCGATAATGCGGACGAGGTCGAATTCTCCGCTGAAGACGCCACAAGAAGCGATCTGGATTTTTTGACTGATGTATTTAGTACAGCCGTTGAAGCGGGTGCAACGATACTTAACATCCCCGACACGGTCGGATATACGTTCCCCTCCGAATTCGCTGCCCTTGTTCGAACGATTAGAGAGCGAGTGGCAGGCGATAACGTCACGATCAGTGTTCATTGTCATAACGACTTAGGGCTCGCCGTGGCGAACAGCCTCGCAGCCATAGAAGCTGGGGCGCGGCAGGTAGAGTGTACCGTCAATGGAATCGGCGAGCGTGCCGGAAATTGTTCGCTAGAGGAGTTTGTAATGGCCGGTACCGTGCGTGCTGACCAAATGCCGTATTCAAATAACGTCGATACGACACAATTATATCCAACAAGCCAATTGCTCTCGTCTATTATCAGTTTCGGCGTCCAGCCGAATAAGGCAATTGTCGGCAGAAATGCATTTGCACACGAAGCAGGCATCCACCAACACGGCGTTTTGAGCAATCCGCTTTGTTACGAGATCATGACGCCCGAATCGGTCGGCGTCCCGAAGAACGATATAGTTCTTGGCAAACATTCCGGGAAACACGCGCTTCAAGCGCGGTATCAGTCACTCGGGTTGGAACTAAGCAATGATGACATTCAGGATATTTATGGTAGATTCATCCATCTTGCAGATCGAAAGAAGAACATTTTTGATCAGGACCTTTTAGCCCTGCTGCCTGCATCGTCACCGAGGGCGATAGCAGCCTAAGTCATTAGATATTATGAAGATCACCGTATTGCCCGGCGACGGGATTGGGCCCGAGGTCACGCGCGAAGCCGTTCGGGTGCTGCAACACATAGACAGGTCATTCAAAATTGGGTTCGAATTTACGGAACACCTTATCGGAGGTGCCGCAATCAAGGCAGCAGGCTCAGCGTTGCCCGATGCGGCCTTGGCGGCCTGCCTTGCTGGCGATGCAGTACTCTTGGGCGCCGTCGGTTCACCCGAATTCGATCATTTAACGCCTTCGGAACGTCCGGAGATAGGCCTTCTTCGTCTGCGCCGGGAATTGGGTGGATTCGCAAATCTACGCCCGGCTCGCTCTTTTCCGGCATTGTTGGATTCATCACCTCTTCGGCCGGAGATATTTGACGGTACGGATCTGCTGATTGTTCGCGAGTTGCTGGGCGGTATCTATTTTGGCGAGCCGCGCGGATTCGAAGACTCAAATAATGCCGCGTTTAATACGATGCGATACTCGACTGCGGAAGTAGAACGGGTCGCTCGTCTTGCCTTCGAGTTGGCCCGAACGCGAAAGAAAAAACTTACATCCGTCGACAAGGCCAATGTTTTGGAGTCGTCCCAGCTATGGCGCTCTGCCGTGACTCGTATCGGGCAAGAGTTTGTCGACGTTTCGCTCGATCATCTCTTCGTCGATACGTGTGCCATGCATCTCGTCACCGATCCGACGCGATTTGATGTGATACTTACCGAAAATCTCTTTGGCGATATTCTTTCAGACGAGGCCGCAGTCTTGACTGGCTCATTGGGTATGCTGGCCTCGGCAGCCATCGGCGGCTCGGTCGATCTATATGAACCCGTGCACGGTTCGGCCCCGGACATCGCCGGAACGGGCCGGGCTAACCCATTGGGGGCGATCGCCTCTGCAGCGATGATGTTGCGGTTCACCGCAAAGAATGAAAGAGCCGCCGTCGGGATCGAAACTGCGATTGAGCGTGTTCTTACTGAAGGATACAGGACCGCAGACATTGCGCGGCCGGGCTCGAATCGTATTTCTACTGAGGAATGCGGCGCATTGGTCGCGAATTTCGCATCCGATTCGGCCGAACGTGCGTCATCGGCGGCTTAGAATAAGAATGAAAACGCTTTACGACAAGATTTGGGACGCGCACATCGTCCATGAGGAAGCTGGTAAACCCTCGCTAATTTATATCGACCTGCATTTGATCCATGAGGTCACCTCGCCGCAGGCTTTTGACGGACTGCGGGTAAATGGCCGTTCGGTCAGGCGCCCGGAACTTACGTTCGCGACCGTTGATCACGCGATACCCACGATCAACCGGCACCTTCCGTTCAAAGACGCGATCGCGGCCAAACAGGTTCAAACCCTACGTAAGAACTGCAAGGACTTCGGAATCCGACTTTACGACGTAGGCAGCATCGAACAAGGCATCATCCATGTGTTCGGCCCAGAACAGGGGCTGACCATTCCCGGAATTACGATCGTTTGCGGCGATTCGCATACCTCAACGCATGGCGCCTTCGGTGCCTTGGCATTCGGTATCGGCACAAGTGAGGTCGAACATGTACTGGCAACGCAAAGTCTGCAGCAGGTACGGTCGAAGAATCTCTTGATAAAGGTTGACGGGAAACTTCCCTTCGGTGTTACAGCCAAGGATCTGATCCTCGGCATAATCAATAAGATCGGCACAGGCGGCGGAACTGGGTTTGTTGTTGAGTACGCCGGATCGACGGTTGAAGCTTTGTCGATGGAAGGCAGGATGACCGTTTGCAATATGAGTATCGAGGCCGGTGCGAGAGCCGGATTGATAGCACCCGACAGAACGACCTTCGAATACGTCAAAGGCAAAACGTTTGCACCAAAAGACGAAGATTGGGACCGATCCGAAGCATATTGGAGCACGCTCACCACCGACTCTGACGCGAAATTCGATAAAACGGTGGAGATATCGGCGACGAGTCTTGAGCCGTTCGTCACTTGGGGAACGTCGCCGGAAATGTCGGTAAAGATCACAGACGCATTGCCCGAAATAAGCGACGCTTTCGATGAAAACGTTCGACGATCATATGAGCGGGCCTTCGAATATATGGGTCTTGAGCCGTCTCAACGGATCGATTCCGTACGAGTAGATCGCGCTTTCATCGGCTCTTGCACAAATGCCCGCATCGAGGACCTTCGTGAGGCCGCGGCTGTAGTGAAGGGCTATAAAGTGAATTCAAAAGTAGGCGCCATGATCGTGCCCGGCTCGATGCTCGTCAAAAAACAGGCCGAAGATGAAGGATTGGCCAGAATATTCGTCGACGCCGGTTTCGAGTGGCGCGACGCCGGCTGTTCGATGTGCCTTGCGATGAATGAGGACGTCCTTCAGGAGGGTGAACGCTGCGCCTCGACCAGCAATCGGAATTTCGAAGGGCGTCAAGGACGGGGCGGAAGAACACATCTAGTTAGCCCTTCAATGGCGGCCGCAGCTGCGATCACGGGACATTTCGTCGATATAAGAGAATGGAAATTCAAGAATTGAAATGCAAAACTTCGTCAAACATACCGGGTTAGCGGTCCCGCTCTATAGGTCGAACATCGACACTGATCAAATAATCCCGAAGCAGTTCCTTAAACGGATCGAGCGAACAGGCTACGGCGAATTCTTGTTTCACGATTGGCGATTTGACGCGTCCGGTCAGAAGGTCGATGGATTCGTATTCAACAAACCGCAATTTAACGGAGCCTCCATCCTTATTGCCGGCCCAAATTTCGGATGCGGCTCCTCGCGCGAACACGCCCCCTGGAGCCTGTTGGATTTTGGCATTCGTGTAGTTATCGCGCCAAGTTTTGCTGATATTTTCTATAGCAACAGCCTGAAGAACGGATTGCTGCCGGTCGTCCTGGGTGAGCCAGAATCAAGAGGCCTCGCTGAAAATGCTCAGCGAACTCAGGATTACCAACTAACGATCGACCTGGAAAACCTAAGTGTCACGGATGAGAGAGATTTCATTGGCGAGTTTTCGATGGATGACTTTCGGCGGCATTGCCTACTAAACGGGCTCGACGACATCGACCTTACACTTCAACACGAATCCAAGCTCACCGGATACGAAGAAAAAGCCGCGGCTGCTGGCCGCTTCCCATTCGGTAAGTCGAACGCCGAGATCTGATTTACAAAAGAACTGTTTGCTTTTTTCGCCTTCGCAAGTTACCATAAATTCTCGTTAAACTACGCCTTTTGTTAGCTTAACCCAAACTTATTGAGGTACAATTGCTTCACGGTTGAACCTTAGCGGTCTCTGCTTTTATGGGCTTTTCAACAACCGCCATCCATGCCGGTAACGAACCTGACAGCGCGACGGGTGCGGTAACTGTTCCGATATATCAAACCTCGACATACGCCCAGGAAGCTCTTGGCAAGCACAAGGGTTATGAATATGCCCGAACCCAGAACCCGACCAGGTCCGCACTAGAGCGAAATATTGCTGCGCTTGAAAATGCCGCGTTCGGATACGCTTTTGCCTCAGGAATGTCCGCGATCGACGCTGTTCTTAAGCTCGTCCGTTCGGGCGAACATGTGATTCTCGGTGATAATACTTATGGCGGTACGTTTCGACTTTTCAACAAGATACTTTCCAATTACGGAGTTGAATTTGATCTGGCTGACACCACCGCGATTACGGCTCTTGAACGATATTTCAAGCCAAATACGAAAATGGTGTTTGTCGAAACCCCGACGAACCCAGTGATGAGCGTCACTGACCTGAGTGCCGTATCCGATCTTGCTCACGCCAGAGGCGCCAAGGTCGTATGTGACAACACTTTCATGTCGCCATACTTTCAGCGTCCGATCGATCATGGTGTTGATATCGTTGTGCATTCAACCACCAAATATCTTAACGGCCACTCCGATAGTGTCGGAGGGTTCGTGGCACTTAACGACGAGGTCGATGCCGAATGGATCAAATTTATTCAAAATGGGATCGGTGCGATCCTTTCTCCATTCGATTCGTTTTTGGTTCTTCGCGGAACTAAAACGCTGGCCGTCCGAATGGAGGCCCATGACAGGAATGGTCGAGCTGTTGCCAATTTCCTGACAGATCATCCAAGCGTCGAAAAGGTTTATTATCCTGGACTCACCTCCCATCCACAGCACGATCTGGCCCGAAGACAGCAGACCGGCTTCGGTGGTATGGTATCCTTCGAAACGGGTTCGTTGGATAAAGCAAAAAAAGTCCTTGAAGGCGTCAAATTGTGCACGCTGGGCGAGAGTTTAGGAGGCGTGGAATCGTTAATTTCACACCCGGCGACTATGACGCACGCATCTGTTCCGGAAGGGACGAGAAATAAATTAGGCATTACCGATGGTCTTGTAAGGATCTCGGTCGGTATCGAAGATATCGAAGATATCATTGCAGACTTGGACCAGGCATTGAGCTAGTTCACTATAATTACCTGTTTTGGCCTTTGGGCTATGATCGCGGCTCGGGACACACGGTACCCCGATGATGCTTAAGCCGTCGGCTTATTTATGTTAAATGTTGAGATACATGCTACTTCGCACATCGGACGCGTTCGGCGCGGCAACGAAGATAATTATCTGTTGCTGAATATTACGCTGTCTAAAGCGTGGACCAGCTCACAGGAAGCCGGCGAATTCATTATCGAAACACAGAATTTTGATATAGACGATAATGGAATAATAATGGCCGTTTCGGATGGAATGGGCGGTGCGCTCGCCGGCGAAGTAGCGAGCAAGATGGCCGTGGAGTCTGTTTGCGAAAAACTACTGGGTGATGACCTCGACGCGACCCTAACACCGGAGGATTACAATCATCATCTGATCGGAAAACTTTACAACGCTACGATCTACGCAAACTATATGATTCATCAGCAGGGACGATCCGACCCGCAGTTTCAAGGTATGGGTGCTACCTTTACTGGGATCGGCGTGACTCCCTCGGCGGTGGATATTATCCAGATCGGCGACAGCCGTGCGTACTTGGTGCGTAAAGAAAAGATCTATCAGGTCACCAAGGACCAGTCTCTGGTTCAACAGTTGATCGATGCACAGCAGATATCGCCTGAGGAGGCAGAAACCCACACACTGAAAAACGTGATACTTCAGGCTCTCGGGGCACAGAACGAGATATATCCGGTCTCGGCTCGCATTGAACCGTATCAGAACGATGTATTCCTCATTTGCAGCGATGGTTTATCCAACAAGGTTACCGCGGCAGACATGCAGAGGATAGTGCTCGAAAACGTTGATCAGTTGGAAATGGCTTGTGCCGACCTTGTATCCGAAGCTAATGAAAACGGCGGCGAAGACAATATAACGGTAATCCTTGCAAAATTTACCGGTTCGCATTTGCTCGAGCCGGATGGAGAGGATGTCAAGCTGGAACTCATCGATCTCGGCGGTATCCACGACACCGCAGAACAAAATACAGAAGACACAGATTAGTTAATTAGAAGTCGGAGACGTGAATCGCAGACTACTCCTGGTGCCATCCCGGCAACTCGCCTGTCAGCTTACGAACATAGATCGACGACCCGATTACCTGAACAACCTCCACCTTCTCGCCCGTAATAAGTTTAGATTCGCCGTCTATCGGAAACGCGGTCCACGTCGAGCCGTAAACCTTTACAGCTCCTTCTCGTAATGCTCCTTCGCTCGCTGATGTCACGGTCCCTATTTGTCCCGGCAGCGAATCGGCACCCATCCTCAATGCTGGGTGCTCACCGTGCGAAAAATACCTGGCAAAAATCGTCCTCGACATAGCCGTTAGTCCGATAGAAACGGATGCAAAAACAAGAAACTGCCAGCCAAAACCCAGCCCGAGCATAGCGGTAAGCGCCGCGGCAATCGCTCCGATCCCGAACCACAGGAGCACAAAACCCAAAGTAAACACCTCGGCGACGATCAAGCCGATGCCTACGATCAACCACAAGATCCAAATTAGTTGGTCCATTTGCATACCCAATTTCCAGTGTCACGCCAATAATATATCATAATCCCTTTGGCCGTCGTCTCTTCGGACGGGTGAGCAAAACAAACGAAATCTGTCGTGATAGGGTTCCACGACGATGATAACTGGACAATTTTGAAGTTGAAATTAAGACGTGCTAATCTCTTAAATCGTGCTGGGGTGGCGGAATTGGTAGACGCCCAGGACTTAAAATCCTGTGTCCTTAGGGGCGTGCGGGTTCGATTCCCGCCCTCAGCACCATTACTTTCGTCATCATGTGGCATAACGCTTGCCCCGCGTCATATATGGCGATCGGCGAAACAATGATTATGAAAGGAAATTACCGCTCTAAACTTCGACTTACATCGCTGCTAGTAATTCTAGTTCTTTTCCAGATCGGAGAGAGTCAAAACCGATCAGTGATGGCCGAGGCTCAAAGAATTTCGGGCGACCGCTTCCAATTAGCCACACGCACGGCAAAAGGGGCAATTGTTTATTCAGTCGACAAGCCGTCAACCACAATGCTTAACGCGATCGACCAAGGCCTCACCGACCTTTTTGCTATCGCTCGCAAGAACAATTACCGAAGACGCGTTAAATATTCAGATTACACGATTTATATCGCTCGCGCGGACAGAAATAAAAGCGACTCGGGCACGTATTCCCCCGATATTGCTGTCGGGGCGGCTCAGTACACCGGAAGCGAGTTCGATAAGGGCGGCTACATCTACGCGGCTGGAATGGTGATTGGTTTCAATCCGGCCTCGTTTGTCATCGCCCAGCACACTCGGGACTTCGGCCGTGTTGCTGAGGTTGTTCGATATGAAGGCGAGCATTTGATCTTATATCACAATGACCGTCGTCGATTTCGTGAGACGGCGGATCACAGCGCCGTCGGCGGGCATCCTATTCTTAAGTAAGATTCCACCTGCCCGATATCGTGCAAATAACAAACCAAATCGTCAGTATCGCCCCGAGTATTTGGCACAATCAGCTCCGCTGATCCCGCTCTTCGCACACGAAAGCCTTGAAAAAATAGAGTCTTGCGCAGAATTATCCTCGGCGCCGCAATGATGGCACGTTCATTGCTTGGAACGAAGTGGATGTCGTTTGAAGCACTTGCGAAGACTTTCGGTTGAATCTTCATAACGTTTGACCTTAGTCTTCGCTTCTCATACGGATCTAACAAGATTGGTCGTAGGCGAGTTTCCGCGGCCATCATAGGAGAAGCCTGATGTGAAGGGGAGAGCACATTAGGCTTTTTCTTCACATCTCAGCCGAACTTGCAGAGTTCAAAACACGATCGAGTGTTTGCCGATATCCCTAAACCGTCATAGAATAAGGCTTTTGAGCACAGTTCTAGATAAAACTTTTATTAATCAGTGAGGTATATAAATGGCTGGACGAAATAAGGTTACGGTCGTCGGCGCTGGAAATGTAGGTGCGACTGCCGCCCATTGGATCGCGAGCAAAGAGCTTGCAGATGTTGTGTTGGTTGACATTGTCGAAGGAACTCCGCAAGGCAAATCGCTGGACCTGGCGCAGGCGGCCCCGATTGACGGGTTTGATGTAAAGCTCGTCGGTACAAATTCATACGAGGAAACGGCGAATTCCGATGTTGTGATCATCACAGCGGGATTGCCGCGCAAGCCGGGTATGAGCCGCGACGATCTCCTGAAGACGAACTCGGACATCGTGGGGCAGGTGACGGAGCAGATCGCGAAATACTCACCGAACTCATTCATAATCGTTGTATCGAATCCGCTTGACGCGATGACACAGGTTGCGTTCCGTCGCTCGGCCTTTCCGAAAAATCGTGTGATGGGCATGGCCGGTGTGCTCGACTCGGCTCGGATGCGGTGCTTCCTTGCCGAAGCATTGAACGTATCGGTCGAGAATGTTACTGCATTCGTTCTCGGCGGACACGGCGATACAATGGTCCCGCTTCCGCGCTATTCGACCTGTGCTGGTATTCCGGTCACCGAGATGCTTCCGAAGGACCAGATCGATGCGATCCTGACTCGGACCGCAAACGGCGGCGCTGAGATCGTCGGTTTATTAAAAACCGGTTCGGCATTCTACGCACCCAGTCTCGGGGCGGTCGAGATGGCCGAGGCAATTTTGAAGGACAAGAAGAAGATCCTCCCTTGCGCGGTTTATCTGGAAGGTGAATATGGGATCAATAACCTATTTGTCGGAGTGCCGGTCAAGCTGGG
>JBAUGL010000067.1:0-1646 GCA_049679665.1 Pyrinomonadaceae bacterium
GGGTAGCGGCAATTAGTCGGCCGCCAGGGCCGCGCCGTCTTGCTCCGCCCGTGCGTTCAGCACGTAGACAAGGGAACGCGATGGTCCGGACAGCACGCCCAGCGTGCGCGTCATCGGCGAAATCAACATGCCCAGGAGCTTGGCCTGGAGCACTTCGCGAGACGGCAGCGTGGCGATCGCCTCGACGTCTGCCGCGCTCACCGCGCGCGCATCCATCACGCCGCCTTTGACGGTCATGATGCGTGATGTGCGAGCGAAATCGCTCACCGCCTTCGCAGTCTGCACGACATCGTCATAGGCAAAGGCGATCCCGGTTGGTCCTTCCAGGAAGGGATCCAGCCCGACCACGCCAGCTTTTTCCGCCGCAATCTTGGTCAGCGTGTTCTTGGCAACGTGGAATTCACCGCCGAACCCGCGCAGATTGGAGCGCAGCGTTTGCAGTTCGCTCACCTTCAGGCCGCGGTAGTCCGTGACGATGATGAGGCGTGCTCGGGAGAGCTGCTCCGTCAACTCGTCGATAATCTTGGCCTTTTGCACTGTTGGCATCGTGTACTCACCTCCTTTCCCCTTGGCATTCTGGCCAACGAAATGCCCCGGGTCTGTTTGGACCCGGGGCACAAGGAAGCACACAATTGCAGCTTCAGAGATACGTCCGGGCCTCGGTCGGAAATTACGTGGTCACCCACACCGACGGTCTTCGGCCGGAGATTTCGTTAGTTGTAGCGAGAAACCGGCCTTACGCAGCCGCCTCGCTGGCCGCAGCAGTTGCTGTTGCAACATCCAGATGGATGCCCGGGGCCATCGAGCTCGCAATCGTCAGTGTACGCAGGTAAACGCCCTTTGCGCCAGACGGCTTTGCCCGCTGCAATGCATCAACAAAGGCGAAGAGGTTCTCTTTGATCTGCTCTTCCGTGAAGCTCTTCTTGCCGATGGCAAGGTGCACAATGCCGGTGCGGTCATTGCGGAACTCGACGCGGCCACCCTTCAACTCACGCAGCACATTCGGCAGATCGGAAGCCTCCCGCACCACTGTGCCAGACCGGGGGTTTGGCATCAGCCCACGCCGGCCCAGGATGCGGCCCAAGCCGCCGACCTTGCCCATCTGGTCCGCCATGGCCACGGCGGCATCGAATTCCAGCCAGCCGCCCTGAATCTGCTGCACCAAGTCATCCGCGCCGGCATAGTCAGCACCAGATTCGCGGGCAATCCGCTCGGCCTCTCCGGCGGCGAAGACCAGCACGCGCACCGTCTTGCCGGTGCCCGCGGGCAGGACCACGGTGGAGCGCACCGTTTGATCTGCCTGGCGAGGGTCGATGCCCAAACGGGCATGGACTTCAATGGTTTCGTCGAAATTGGCGAACGCAATCTCTTTCAGGAGGGCAACGGCCTCTTCGGGAGCGTAGAGCTTCTCAATGTCAACCTTCTTGGCTGCTTCCAGATATTTCTTACCATGCCTCGGCATGCCAAACCTCCCGTGGTGCTGCCGGGACCTGCGGCCCCTCCCACTGCGATGTGAAACCGGACAGTTTCCGGTTTACGCGACGATATCGATTCCCATGCTGCGGGCCGTGCCCTCAATTTGCTTGATCGCGCCAGCCAGATCGACGGCGTTCAGATCGCGCATCTTCAGTTCAGCAATCTCACGC